>JBDTFI010000100.1:0-8775 GCA_039938035.1 Acetobacteraceae bacterium
GCTAACCAGGATTGAGCGAATGAGCCTCAGCCTCAGTGCGATCTCCACCCTCTTCCCCAGAACTGGCACGCCGACGGGTGCCGACGGCATCCTCCAGATCCTCGATGGCGGCGGGGCGTCGTCAGGCGCATCGGGCGGGGACCCATTGCCGGCGCTCACCCAGGCCGAGGCCAACCAGGCGGCCGACATCAAGACGACGGCGGCCCAGCCCGACGTCGCCCGCGCCATCAGCCAGTTCACCGCGGCGGTGGGGAAGGCGACCAGCGTGCAACAACTGTTGCAGAACCCCGCCGCATTGCAGGTCCTGCTCACCGCGAACGGCCTCGGCGATCAGGCCCAGTACACGGCACTGGCGCAGAAGGCGCTGACCTCGGACCCAAGCGACCCCAACTCGCTGGTCAATCAGCTCTCCGACACGAGCTGGAAGTCCGTTGCCCAGACCTACGACTTCGCCACGAAGGGCCTCTCGATCATCCAGCAACCATCGGTCATATCGACGATCGCCAACGCCTACGCCGAAGTGACCTGGCGACAGTCCCTCGACGCCACGACGCCGGGGCTGTCGAACGCGCTGACGTTCCGCGGCGAAGCCTCGACGATCACGTCGGTCGATCAGATCCTGGGCGATCCCGTCATGCGTGCGGTCGTCACCACCGCGCTCGGCATCCCCGAGCAGATCGCCTTCCAACCGCTCGAGGCGCAGGAGAAGGCCATCAGTAGCCGTCTCGACATCACGCGGTTCAACGACCCCCGGTTCGTCGAGGCCTTCACGCAGCAATACCTGATCGCCGCCGGCGAGGCAGCCAGCAGCACCACCAGCACGACGACGGACATCACATCTCTCGCGGCTCAGTCGCAAGGCCTCGTGGTCTGATCGCGCGACGCCGCGGCTCAAAAGGAGCCACGTCATGGACACCATGGCCGCCAATCCGGACCTCGACCGCCTCATGGCGCGCACCGCCGAGTTCATCGACGCTGACCGATTTGGCGCCGCCCGCCCGCTTCTGGCGGCGGTAAGCCGCATTTCCCCCCCGACGGCGCGGCTGGCGGAGCTGGTCGGAGTCCTCGCGCTGAAGGAGGCTCGCCTGCCCGAGGCGCGCGACGGCCTCGATCAAGCCATCCTGTGCTGGCCGTCCGACGCGGGTCTGCGGAAGTGCCGCGCCGACGTACGGCGCCAACTTGGCGACGCGCCCGGGGCAGCCCAGGACGCGGCCGAGGCGGTGATACTGGCTCCTCACGACGCCGACGCGAAAGCCATTCTCGGGGTCGTGCTCCTCGGGTTTGGGCGCGCCGACGATGCGCGTTCCTGTCTGGCCGAGGCGACGGCGGCGCAACCCTCGAACCCGCTGTTCCGAATGGCCCTGTCGGACGCCCAGGCCCTCTGTGGCGACGCCGACGACGCCGCCGACACGCTGGCCGCCGGGATCGTGCTGGCTCCCGCCGAGACCAGCCTGCGAAATGCCGCCGTGCTGCTCGCCGTGCGTCGGTGCCGCTTCGCCGAGGCCGTGGAACTGGCCGAGGCGGCGCGCCGCGCCGGGGCGGTCGATGCCTGCCTGTTCGGCATGAAGGGCCACGCATTGTCGAGCCTCGGCCGTCACGATGAAGCCGCCGATGCATACGCCGAGGCACTGAAGCTCGGTCCGGACGACCCCTATGTGCGCCATCTCGTCGCCGCTTCGGGCACGCTGGCCCAAGGCGACCGCGCGCCGGCCCAATACGTCCGCGCCGTGTTCGACGGCTACGCCGCGCGATTCGAGGCGCATTTGATCTCGCTCGGCTATCGCATACCGGGCCTGATGCGCGCCGCGCTCCTGCGCCATGCCTCGATCCCTGATGGCGAACAACTCGGCCCGGTGCTCGATCTCGGGTGCGGCACTGGTCTCGCCGCCGTGGCCCTTCTCAATCTTCCGTGCGGCCCGATCACCGGCGTCGACCTGTCGCCGAGGATGCTCGCCGCCGCGACCGCCAAGGGGCTCTATGCCGAGCTTCTCGAAGACGACATCGTCCACGCGCTGAGCGCCGACCAGAGAGTCTGGCAGGTGGTGCTGGCTGCCGACGTGTTCTGCTATTTCGGCGCGCTGGAGGAGGTCATGGCGGCGATCCGCCGCCGCCTCGCCCCGCATGGGCTGTTATTGTTCAGCGTCGAGACGTCCGATGAGGCCACGGCTGGCACGCAAGGCTGGCACCTCGACCGGCTGGGCCGTTATTCGCACGCCCCGGCCTACGTCCGCCGCTGCGCCGAGGCGGCTGGCCTGGAGGTGCGCGAGATGACGCACGAAATCCAGCGCCAGGAAGCCGGCGAGCCGGTACCCGGGCTGCTGGTCGTGCTGTCGGCTCCATGAGCGTGACCCTCGCCGACGTGTCGCCCGCCGCCGATCTTCTGGCGCGCGGCACCGCGTTGCTGCGTCAGCGGAACCCGCGCGACGCGGTGGCGGTGCTCCTGCGCTGCACCGGGCTGGCGCCCGACCGCGCCGATGCATGGTACGCCCTTGGCACCGCCTTCTTTCAGGACGGCGCCCCGCTGCGAGCGCTAGGAGCCCTTGGGCGCGCCAATCGCCTTGTCCCCCGTTCGCTGGACTATGCCCTTGGCCGTGCGGAGATGGCTCACCACGCGAACGTCGGGGAAGCGGAACTGTCCCGGCTCGCCGACGACGCCGCCGACGATCCGTTGAACCCGGCTCCGCTGGCCGCGACGGGTCTGCTGCTGCATCGCCTTGGCCGCCATGTCGAAGCAGCCGACTCGCTGGAGGCGGCCAGCACGCTCGATCCGGCCGACGCGCGGCTCTGGGCGTTGCTGGGGGGCGTCCTCGCGCGAGGCCATCTGCTGGGCCGGGCCGAGGCGGCGATGCGCCGCGCCCTCGCGCTGGACCCGGCCAACCACGGCCTGCGCCACGATCTGGGTGTCGCGCTCATGCGGATGCACCGCTTTGGCGCGGCACGAGCCGAGTTGGCTTTCGTGCGCGAGGCGCGTGGCGGCGACGCGACCCTGCTGTGCAACCTCGCCAACGCTACGCTTTGCCTCGGCCTACAGGATGAGGCGCTCGCCATCGCGCGCGAGGCCGCGACGCTCACGCCCGACAGCCCGCTCGCGCACCGCGCGGTGGTGAACACGCTGCCCTACGTAGCCGATGTCAGCGCGACGGAGCTGCTCGCGGGGTTGCGGCGCTGCGCCAGCACCCTGCCGCGCGAGCCATACGCGCACCGCTTCGAAAACCCACCGGACCCCGATCGCCCACTGCGGGTCGGCCTGCTGTCGGGGATGCTCAAGACGCATCCTGTCGGCTGGCTCACCATCGCCGGTTTCGAGAACCTGAACCCGCACCAATTCGCCTTGATCGGCCTCGCGGACACGATGGCGAACGACGCCTTGTCGCGCCGGTTCCGCGCCGTGACCCAGGCATGGCATCCGATCGCCGCGCTCGACGACGAGGCCCTGGCCGCGGCGGCGCGCGTCCTGGAGATCGACGTGCTGATCGACCTCGGCGGCTACGGCGACCTGGGGCGGCTGTCGGCCTGCGCGCGCCGACTGGCGCCGGTGCAGGTGAAATGGGTCGGGATGCAAAATCACTCGACGGGCCTCGCGGAGATGGATTGGTTCGTCACCGACGACTGGGAAACGCCGCCCTCCCTCGCCCACACTTACAGCGAACGGTTGCTGCGACTGCCGGATGGGTATGTCTGCTACAGCCCCCCCGCCTATGCGCCCGACGTCACACCGCTCCCGGCCCAGCAGAGCGGGCACGTCACATTCGGTTGCTTCACCAACCTCGCGAAGGTCACGCCGCGCGTCGTCGTCGCGTGGGCCGCGATCCTCGGGCGGATACCCAACGCCCGCCTCGTGGTGAAAAGCCACGCTTTCGCCGATGCCGCCACCGCGGCGCGCCTCCGAGATGCGTTCGCCGCCCTGGGCGTCGCCGCGACCCGCCTGGAGTGGCGCGGCCCCTCGCCGCATCGCGATTTTCTCAGCGAATACGGCGGCGTCGACATCGCCCTTGATCCGTTCCCCTATACCGGCGGCCTGACGACGTGCGAGGCACTGTGGATGGGCGTTCCGACCGTCACCCTTCCAGGTGAAACGTTCGCCGCCCGGCACTCGCTCAGCCATCTCAGCAACGTCGGCCTCGGCGACTGGGTAGCCGGCAACGTCGCGGACTATGTCGCGCTCGCCGAGGCGAAGGCGCGAGACCTCGACGGACTCGCCGCGCTGCGGCGCAGCCTGCGCGCTCGGGTGAAGGCCAGCCCGCTATGCGACGCGAGGCGTTTCGGCGTCGGCCTGGGCGCCGCGCTACGTTTCGTCTGGCGAGATTGGTGTGGGGCCGATTAACCGGCGATCAACAAAGCGCCGATATGCTGATCACCGTGTCCGCCAGCAGATCCATCGAGCAGCCTACCGTCGACGTGAACCTGTTCGCGTACAACAGCGCCGAAACGGTAGCGAGGGCAATCGACAGCGTCCTGCGCCAGACCTGGACTTCCGTGTCGCTCACCGTCATCGACGATGGCTCGAATGACGGCACGGCCGACATTCTCGCCTTCTATGCCGCGCGATACCCGCATGTGCGGCTGAAGCGCAACCGCCGCAACGGCGGGGCGATCGCGGCGTTCCAACGCGCCTTCTGGCATGGCGACGCGGATTTCGTCATGCCGAAATCCGGCGACGACGTGATCGCCCCTGATTTTATCGAGCGGACGATGGGCGTCCTCCTCGCAACGCCGGATTGCGCGATGTGCCACGCGGCGGGCCTCGTGTTCACTGGCCTCGACGACACGCGCGGCGGCTATCCACCGGAGCATCGCCTGTGCGCGACCGGCGCCGATCCGGTCGCCCGAGCGCGCCACGTCATGCGCCGCTACACCTCCTCGCCAAGCTTCTGGGGCGTCTATCGCCGCGCCGCGGTGGATCAATTGTCGCCGATCCGATATCGTGCCGGATGGGACCATGCGCTGCTCGCCGAACTCGCTCTGCTCGGCGAAATCCGCCACGTCCCGGAGATTCTCTACTGGCGCCGCGATGGTGGCAAGCCGGTATCGCGGCTCGCCCGCGCCGCGACCCGGCAAGCCCGCGCGGGCCTGCCGGCGGAGGATCCGCTGGGCGATCCAAGCTGGCGCACCCCGCTGATCACGACTGCCTTCGCGCATGTGGAGACGTTCGCCACCACGGCGCTGCCATTGGCGGATCGCCGTGCCCTGATCGTCGATATCGCCCCCATCTTTCGTGCCCGCTGGCTCGCGCCGATGCAACGCGAGGCCGCAGCCTTTCGGGCCTCGTTGCCGGACCTCATTGAGCGAATCCAGGAAGCCGATTTCGTCGAGGCGCAGCTCGCCGCGGCAGAGTTGGCGCGCGCGATGCACGCAAGCGAGGCGTTGGTTCCGGAAATCGACATGACGCCGCTGCGGATAGAGCTGGCCGCCCTCACGGCCAGCCGGGCGACCGCGGCGTGAAAGGGAATGCAATGGGCGCGACCACCACTCCCCCGACCCGCCTGCATATCGGCTGCGGGCCGCGACGGTTGGCTGGCTGGGTGAACGCCGACCTGGTCAGCCATAAGCCCGGCGTCGTCACCGACATCGAACTGACGGACCTTCCATACGTTGACGGCTCGGTCGACGAGATCCTGGCCGAGCATGTGCTGGAGCATCTCTCCTTCGCCGAAGAAGCGCTGGCATGGCCGGAGATGGCCCGGGTGCTGCGTCGAGGCGGCCGACTGACCCTTGAAGTGCCTGATTTTGAGTGGGTATGCGCGGTGTTTCTCGCGGGCGTGGACGACTGGCGCGAGTTCTATGTCGTCGGCCACGCCGACCACTACGCCGGATGCGGGACGGCGCTGAACCAGCGATGGGGCATCGTTCAGACCATGTTCTTCGGCAATCAGAATGGCGACGGCCAGTTTCACCGCTCGGCGTACACCGAAGGCAAGCTCCGCGCCCTCGCGCGGCGAACCGGTTTCTCCGCGATCAAGGTCGAACGGCGCTTCGCCAAAGGCGGGCAGGCTCTTCGCGCCAAGCTGACACGCTGAGGAGAGCGACATGCGCGTCTTTGTAACCGGGATCGCCGGGTTCATCGGCAGCCACCTCGCCGAACGCCTGCTGGAGATGGGCCACGAGGTCGTCGGTTGCGACTCGCTGATCGGCGGTGAACTCGTCAACGTCCCGCCCGACGCTGAATTCTATCAGCACGACTGCCGGGACTTCAACGCGATGGCACGCGTGATGCGCGGTTGCGAGCTTGTGTACCATTGCGCCGCGACTGCCTACGAAGGCCTGTCCGTGTTTTCTCCGGCGATGGTGATGGACAACATCGTCACCGGTTCCGTCGCGGTGTTCTCGGCGGCGATCGCCGACGGGGCACGCCGGATCGTGTTCCTCAGCTCGATGGCGCGATACGGCGCGAATGCCGTGCCCTTCCTGGAGGATTTCGATCCACGTCCCCAGGACCCCTACGGAATCGCCAAGGTAGCCGCGGAGCGGGCATTGGCGAACCTCTCGAAAGTCCACGGGATCGAGCACGCAATCGCCGTACCACACAACATAATTGGCGCGCGCCAGAAGTTTGACGACCCATACCGCAACGTCGCCAGCATCATGGCCAACCTGATGTTGCAGGACCGCTCTCCGTTCATCTACGGCGACGGTGAGCAGACACGCTGCTTCAGCCACGTCGAGGATTGCCTGTCGTGCCTCCTCGCACTGGGATTGAGCGACCGGGGACTGGGTGAAGTGATCAACATCGGTCCGGATGAGGGATTCGTATCCATCAACAGTCTCTTCCGCAGGTTGAAGGACCTGACCTGCTACGAAGGTCAGGCGATTCACCTCCGCGATCGGCCTCAGGAAGTGCGCGACGCCTGGTGCGGCAGCGACAAGGCCCGGACGGTCTTGGGCTATCGCACGACGCGGCAACTCGACGACGGGCTCCGCGACATCGTGTGCCACATCCGAACACTGGGGCCGCGCAAGTTCCGGTACCACCTCGACCTCGAAATCCGCACCGAGCGCACTCCGCGCACCTGGGCGGACCGACTGATGTAGGACGGCATGAACCTGCACCCCCTGCCGCGCGCGATCGCGGTGCAATACCCCGAGGGCGAGCTGACCTTTCCGTCGGGCGGCAAGCCAATGTGGATGGACTACAGCTATGACTCGATGGGGCTGCGCGCGTTCGGAAAGTCCACCGACTTCCTGCGCGACGAGCGGTTCATCCGCGCGCACGCGCGCGGGTGGGCCTGTGCCGGGCGGAAGCGCCGCCACATCGACGACGTCCGTTGGACCATGCACGTCGCGTTGTGGGCGGCCTCGCAGGCGGCGAAGCTTCCCGGCGATTTCGTCGAGTGCGGCGTCGATACTGGAATGCTATCGGTTGGCATCTGCGAATGGCTCGACTTCAACCGAATGGACCGGGATTTCTGGCTGTTCGATACGTTCGACGGAATCCCCGAATCGCAGATGAGCGACGCCGAGCGTGCCGGGATCGGGTCGTGGCACAACCGGGAATCCTACGAGGAATGTTTCGACGCTGCCAGAGCGAACTTCGCGCCGTGGCCCCGCTGCCGCCTTGTCCGGGGCGAGGTGCCGGACACGCTCGCCGCGTTCCCCGCCGGCCGACGGGTGGCGTTTCTGTCTATCGACATGAATATTCTGCTGCCCGAAATCGCGGCACTTGACTTCTTTTGGGACCGTCTTGTGTCGGGTGGAATCGTACTACTGGATGACTACGGTTGGGCGTCCCATGCAGACCAGCGAGCGGCGTTCGACGCTTTTGCCCGCGCACAGGGAACGCTCGTTCTGACGCTGCCGACCGGTCAAGGTTTGATAATCCGCTAGAGGGACGGATGCCAGGGGACGATTTGCCCCCGCTCCTCTCAGGGATTGATCGCGACCGCCAAAGGCGTCAGTTAGATGCATGCCAGATCTTGTCTGCTGGATCCCTGACGGTGGCGACCGCGAACGGCTTATGTACTCCGATTGCGGCTGTGTAGCCGACGAGAACCGAAAGATGCTGGCTGGAACGGTCGTTGCCAGCGACGATCGGGTTCTGCTGTACCGGCGTGCCATCGTGCCACGCCTCGGGTTCTGGATGCTGTCAGCTGGCTATCCTGAATGTGGCGAAATAACCGAGGGGCATGGGGCACGCGAGGGTCGGGAACGCAACCGCACATCCAGGGGGACGGGGTATCGGTAATCTATGGCATCAGCCGGAGTCAGAGTGCATACCGAGCATCACGCTCGCTGCGCCACCGGCAGAGAATTGGATGAGCTTCCCTTCGCCGCTGAACCCAAAGGTCTCGAAAATGCAATCTCGGCGGGGGGACCGCATCCACTCGCGGCGTTCGCCGGATCAAATTGCGCGCACCGACCCGCTCTCCGGTATGATCGCACGGCTTCGCTCTTTGTTTGTAGGCGGCATGTTATTCCTCGCCGCTGCCGGCCCCGTCGCGCCTCTTCCGCTACCGCCGACCCCGCCTGCTGGGGGACCGCTCGGGCACGCCGCTCCAATTCCAGATCTATTCGCAAGCCGGCCGACGGTTTCTCCTCCCTCCCGACAGCCATCCTTCAGCCCTGCATGGTTAAGCAGCCGCCGCACACAGCAGAGCCAAGGCTTCATTCCCGGATCTCAGGTAGAGACGCGCCCCGATCGACGGACCGAACTTGCCCCTGGGATTAGCCTGCAACTCCCACTTCATTGATCGCGCTTTCGGATCTACGTTGGTAGGACTGAAGTTGAAGTCGACCCAGTTTGGTGAAGCCCTCCCGGCTTTCCAACGGAGGCTTCGAAGG
>JBDTFI010000101.1:0-10725 GCA_039938035.1 Acetobacteraceae bacterium
TTGGTGTCGGGCACGGAGGGTCCTTTCGCGAGGTGGCCCTGATATGGGGCGCGGGCAGGTGGCGGCGAGGGTGGCCGCCAACTACCTTTCGTGGCTCGTGGCCCGCGCCAGGTATTCCGCCGGGCGCAGGATCGGTATCCCACGCCAGGGTGATAGCGTCAGCAGATCGTTGTCGCTGCTGACGATCAGCGTCGCGCCGGCGGCCGGGGCAAGCTCGAGATACTTGTTGTCCTTGGCGTCGCGGCAGTCGCACACCCGGACGGTCGGCGTGAAGCGCGCAGCGGCGCCGATCAGGAGGTCGAGAACATATGCACGTTAAGTCGGCTGAATGGCACGGGCCAATTTCGGACGGCGCAGGACGTCGAATATCTCGGCCTCGATTGCGGCGGAGGTAGCTGTCAGGTCGTGATGACGCGCCTTGAACAGCGCGCGCTCCGGCACGCTATCGCGCCTCAACGCCGCGCTTATGACGGAAGACGCGTCAAGGACGATCAATCCCGCCGCTCGGCGTTATACGCGGCCAGCTCCTCGTCGATGATCTCGTCCGCTAAGCTAGCCGCGTGGGCGTGTGCCTTCAGCTTGGCGATTGCCTGGATCAGTGGGTCCATGTCTGGCTTCGGCCGTAGCACTCGGCTGAGTAGGCGCCCGGCCGCCTCGCGCTTCTCCGGGTCCGAGAGGGCGGCTGCGATCTCAGGTTCGACCGGGATGGTCACGTCAACCGTGCCTTCCATGAGGATCTCCTTCGGAGCATTATATTGGGCCGCCTGCCCATCCGCTATACCGTATTCCGCCGGGCAAAACTCCGTACCAGCGCCTGCACCGAAGCGAGATCGTTCGGCGCCACGGTGAACCGCTCCGGGCGCCGGCTGAGGTCGGCGAGTGCCGCCGGCACCGGCGGGCCCACGCCCGTCGCGCGGGTGATCGCTTCCGGGAACTTGGCGGGATGCGCGGTCGCCATCGCCACCACCGGCACGCCGCCGCCCACGGCGATCGCCCGTGCCGCCGCGATGCCGATCGCGGTATGCGGATCGGCGAGATAGCCGCAAGCCCGATACAGACGGCCGATCTCCGCCTCGGTCCCGGCATCGTCCAGCCGGAAGCCGGCGAACAGCGTCTGCGCCCGTTGCCAGGCGGGTTCGGCCACCGCCATCCGGCCGGTCTCGCGGAACCCCCGCATCGCCGCCCCCGTGGACGCCCCGTCGCGGTCCAGCAGTTCGAACAGCAGGCGCTCGAAGTTGGAGCTGACCCCAATGTCCATGCTGGGCGACAAACTCGGTTCGACCGCGCGCATCGACATGTCGTTGGCGTCGAGGAATCGCGTCAGGATGTCGTTGCGGTTCGACGCCACCAGCAGCCGCGCGATCGGCAATCCCATGCGCCCCACCACCCAGGCAGCCAGCACATTGCCGAAATTGCCGGTCGGCACGCTAAACGCCACTTCTCGGTCCGGCGCGCCCAGCGCCAGCGCGGCGGCGGCGTAGTACGGGACCTGCGCGGCAATGCGCGCCCAGTTGATGGAGTTCACCGCCGACAAGCGCAACTCGGCGCGAAAATCGGCGTCGGCGAACATCGCCTTCACCAGATCCTGGCAGTCGTCGAAATTGCCCTCGACGGCGATGTTGGCGACGTTGGGCGCATCCACCGTCGTCATCTGCCGGCGTTGCACCTCGCTGGTGCGCCCGCGCGGGTGAAGGATGGCGATATCGACCCGCGCCCGCCCCGCGCACGCCGCGATCGCCGCCGAGCCGGTGTCGCCGGAGGTCGCGCCGACGATGGTGATCCGCGCATCGCGCTCGGCCAGCACCCGGTCGAACAGCCGCCCGAGCACCTGCAACGCCATGTCCTTGAAGGCGAGCGTCGGGCCGTGGAACAACTCCTGCACAAACAGCCCGGTCTCCAGCTGCACCAGCGGCACGACGGCCGGATGGTTGAAGTCCGCATACGCGTCACGGCAGATCGCCTCCAGCGCGTCGGTCGGCACCACGTCGCCCACGAACGGCGATAGCAGGCGGGCGGCGAGCGCCGGGTACGGCAACCCACGCAGCGCGCGCCACTCGGCCGGCGACAGCGTGGGCCAGGTCTCGGGGACGTAGAGGCCGCCATCCTCGGCCAACCCCGCGAGGAGCACGCCGGCGAAGTCGCGCACGGGCGCCTGGCCGCGGGTGGAGACGTAGCGCATTGGAGTTCCTAGCGCGGTTTCAGCCCATACCGCTCAAACATGGCGGCGGAGATTTCCGGACTGCTCGGCCACTGGCCCCGCCGATTTCCCGCATGGGTCTGATAGGTGTCCAGTCGGTCGGGGTCGGGCTGCACCACGTTTCCCGCTCGCAGGAACAGCAATCCCACCTTGTCGGTCGGCATCCGCGTTACAAACGCGTCGGCGTCATCAAGGACCCGCCGCAAGCGCATCATGGTCGCGGCGGGATCAACCGGCGGATCGCTCTCCACACGGCGAAAATCGGCCTCCGTGTATTGGCCGAGGCGGCGAACCTCGTTGATAAGCCCCTCCGGGGTAAATCCGAGCGACTTGCCGACGGCGGCCCACACCACGGCCCCGAGCGGCAGAATGCGGTCGTGGATCGTCAGCAAGTCCACCACGTCGCGCGGCTCCCGCCGTCCGGCGGCGGCCATCACCTTGTTGGTGGCGAGGTCGACCGGATGCAGCACATAGCCGAACGTCTCATCACGCATCGTCGGGAAAAACCGATAATCGGCGTCAACCACCCATTCGAGCTTGGTCGTTTCGTCGCCTTTCCGGGCCACCACCGCATACATGGTCGGCTCGCGCCGCAGCCATTGCAGGTCGAAGCCGTCGGCGAGCAACACGGCGCTGTCCTCCGCCGCCGCGCGCGCCACCCGTTCCTCGCGGTCGTGAAAAATGTCGATGTCGGCGGAATAGCGCGGCGCGTTCACGTTGAGGGGCGTACTGCCCGCGACGTAGCTCTCCGGGTCGCGGTGCGCGGCGAGCAAGCGCAGGACATCGGACTGAATCCTAGCGAGCGGCACGGCGACATGCCTGCTCGATCCGCTCGGCCAGCCGCCGCGCCCGCATGTCGCCCTCGACCCGCAGGCTTTGGGTGATCGCCAGCGCGTCTGCGGGCGTCGGATCAGGCACAGGGCGGCTGCTCCAAAGCGCGCTTGCCCCGAAATCCGTGAAAGCGCGCCGATACAGCGCGGCAAGGTCGTCCGGCTTGTCTGGTTCCATGCTCATGCCCCCACGATACCATAGCGTCTTCCGCAAATAAGCATCGCTCACCACCGCTCCGCGCCCAGCCGCGCCGCCAGGAAATCGATCAGCAGCCTTGTGCGCGCCGGTAACGCGGCACCGGCCGGCCAGACCACGCTCACCGGGATCGCCGGCAGCTCGAACTCGGTCAGGATCAGCTCGACCCGGCTCAGGTCCAGGAAGGGCCGCACCTGCCAGAGATGCGCCTGCCCGACCCCAAGCCCAAGCGCCACCGCCTCGTTGCACGCATCGGCCGCACTCGCCGAGAAGCGGCCGCGCACATGGACCGTCTCCTCGCGCCCGTCGCGGGCGTAGGTCCAGGCGAACGCATCCTGCGCCGTCGGGCGCACCACGCAATCGTGGTGCGCGAGATCGGCGGGCACGAGCGGCCGCCCCCGCTCGGCCAGATAGGACGGGGCCGCGAAGGTGACCCGGCGCGCCGAGCCCAGCCGGCGCATCCGCAGCGAGGAATCTTCCAGCGCGCCGACCCGCACGGACAGATCGAGATTCTCGGCGACCAGATCGACGAAATCGAGGGCGAGCCGGAGGTCCACCGTCACCGATGGATGGCGTTGCAGGAACGCGGCGAGGGCCGGCACGAGATAGGTGGGCGCGAACACCCCGGCTCCGCCGACCCGTAGCGGACCGGCGATGGCGTTCGCATGCTCCGCCGCCTCGGTCCGCGCCGCCTCGATATCGGCCAGAACGGCCTTGATGCGGGTGTGAAAGCCCATCCCGGCCTTGGTGGGCTGCAACCGCCTCGTCGTTCGCCGGATCCGCTCCACGCCGATCTCGCGCTCCACCTGCGACAGCGCCCGGCTGACCGCCTGCAAGGAGCGGCCGAGTTGATGGGACGCCGCCGTGAGGCTGCCGCGCTCAACGATGGCCACGAAGGCTCGGTAATCCTCCAGCGTGCTCATGCGCACACTCTCACGTCGTTCGGAAGAGTGTATCAAGGATCGCGCGCATTCTTAAGTGCTGCGGATCGCCCCACCTGTCTCCGCGTCAAGCCACAACGGAGGCCGACAATGACCGCTTTCAGTCCTCGGAACACCCTCGCCTTCCGGATGCCCGAGGCATTCTCACCCCGGATCCGCCCGACCCTGTTCGAGCGCCTTGCTTCTCGCCTGGTCGGGCTACGCGAACGCATCGCCGTCGCCGCCGAGCTGCGGCGCGCGAGCGACCGCGACCTTCGCGACATGGGAATCACCCGCTACGATACAGGTCGGGTCTTCGACCCTGAATTCGCCGACGAGTACGCCAGCCGCGGCAAGTACTCTAGGCCCCGGAAAAGCGCCGGCGGGTCGTGAAGTGCAAGGCGCAGGCCCCGTTGGTTACGTCGCCCACCAGGGTGTCGCCCACCTGCCGGCCGGAGATCGATATCTCGCCGTCCTGGCCGCTGATCGAGCCGTCCGGCGCGACTGCGGTCGGGATGTCGGTCCCGTGGCTCCAGCGATAGGTGAACTGCCGGTCCTGCACATACAGATTGACCAGTCCCGGATGCGGGCAGTCCCGGCGGTCGGCCTGATAGCGGGTGCTGCTGCCCTTGTACAGCCCGTCAATCGCCGACCGCCCCGCCCCGGCCGACGCCGGCGGCGGCGCGGCCTCGGGGTCGGGCAATCCCTGCGCATCCTGTGATGCGCACGCGGAGAGCGCCGCGCAGGCAAGCGCGACGAGCACGACCCTGAACGACGCCGCCACGATCAGTCGGCGTGCTCGGCGGTCCGGACCGGTGTCTCGGCCTTCTTGTCGTCGGTCAGCATCTCCATCTGGCCGGAGAGCTGGCCGCCGTCCTCGACCTGAAGCCGGCGGCAGCGCGCCTGGCCCAGCACCCGTCCGCTCGCGCGGATGACGAGGTTGCCGCGCGCGGTCAGGGTGCCGTTGAAGGTGCCGGCGACCTCGGCGTCCTCCACCTCCACCTCACCCTTGAACATCCCGCCATGCGAGATCGACAGCTCCGTGGCGTGGATCATGCTGGCCTCGACGGTGCCCTCGACGACCAGCCGCTCGGCGTCCTGGACGGTGCCTTGAACGCTGATGCCGCGCCCGACCACAAGGGTCCGGCGCTCCGCCGCATCGCGGGCGGGGGCGCGCGGTGCAGCCGGGCCCGGCATGCCGGGGCGGGCAAGCGTGGCCGGGTTCGGCGCACCAGGGCCGGTCGGCACGGCGCCGGAGGGCGTCGCTCCTGGAGTAAGCGGGGTACGGGACATGGACATGGGCGCCTCCTTCGGCGAAGCGGGACGGAACGGGGGAACGCCCAGGCCGGTATCACCCGGCATGGTCGCGGTGAGGGAGGCGCGCCCGGTGGCGGCGGCATCCGCCTTCTCGGTCACGCCGGCGGGCAGGGCCGCGTCGGCGGCGGCGGGGTCATCGAACTTGCGGCGCTTGAACACGGGTTTTCACCCCTGGATGGAGAAGGCGGATCGCGTGGCGGGAACCGGCTAACATGGGAAGCCGCGTCGCAACAACCCGATCGAGCCGCTCCGGGCAAACCTTTCCGCGCACGCATCCAGCTTCCCTCGACACAGGCCGCTGGCGCATCCGCCGCGCCCGGTCTACGGGAGCGCCGGCAAATCACGGAGCAGGGGATGACCGCCCGATTCGACCTCATCGGCATCGGTAACGCGATCGTGGACGTCGTCGCGCGCACCGAGGAGGATTTCCTCACCCGCCACGCCATGCGCAAGGGCGCGATGACGCTGATCGACACCGCCGCCGCGGAGCGGCTGTACTACGCGATGCCTCCCGGCGAGGAGAGCAGCGGCGGATCGAACGCCAATACCTGCGCGGTCGCCGCCGCGTTGGGCGCGCGCGTCGCCTATCTCGGCAAGGTCGCCGACGACCCGTTGGGCGACGTGTTCCGCCGGGAGATCACGCTGGCGGGCGTGCATTTCCCCTCGGCGGCACTGGCCGGTGGCGCGCCGACCGGGCGCTGCCTCATCCTGGTCACGCCGGACGGCCAGCGCACCATGAACACGTTCCTCGGCGCCGCCGTCGCGTTCGAGGAGGCGGATGTCGATACCGCCCTGGTGGCCGATTCGGCCGTGCTCTACCTCGAAGGCTATCTGTTCGACCCGCCGGGGGCGCAGAACGCCTTCCGCCGCGCCGCCGCCGCCGCCCATGCGGCCGGGCGCAAGGTCGCCTTGTCGCTGTCCGATCCGTTCTGCGTCGATCGCCACCGCGCCGACTTCCGTGCCCTGGTGCGCGGCGGCGTCGACATCCTGTTCGCCAACGAGGCCGAGGTCATGAGCCTCTATGAGGTGAACAGCTTCGCCGAGGCGGCCGAAGCGGCCCGCGCCGAGGTGGAACTGGCGGCGCTGACCCGGAGCGAACTTGGCAGCGTCGTGGTGCGCGGCGCCGAGACGGTCACCGTCGCCGCCGAGCCGGCCCGCGTGGTGGACACGACCGGCGCTGGGGACGCCTATGCCGCGGGCTTCCTGACCGGGTTGGCGACGCACCGAAGCCTCGCCGATTGCGGCCGCCTCGGCGCCGTCGCCGCCGCCGAAATCATCGGCCATTACGGCGCCCGGCCGACGGCGGATCTGCCGAAGATGGTGGCCGCGGCTGGGCTGTAGCGCCGCCCGCCTCCAGAATGTCCCCCCTCCCCTTGCGGGAGGGGTTGGGGGAGGGATCGCGCAAGAATCACTCCCACCGCCTGATCGAGAACGGCGCCATGTCGAGGCCGCTGTCGCGTCCGGCCAGGAGATCGGCGACGAGGCGCCCGGTCGTCGCCGATTGGGTCAGGCCGAGATGGCCGTGGCCGAAGGCATAGATCACGTCGCTCCGGCGCGGCGAGCGGCCGATGACCGGCAGGCTGTCCGGCGTCGCCGGGCGGTTGCCCATCCAGACCGTGCCGCCCTCGGCCGATAGTCCCGGAAGGTAGCGCCGGGCCAGCGTGAGCAGCGCGGCGCAACGGGCGTAGTTGGGCGGGGCCTCGAGACCGGCGAACTCCGCCGCGCCGCCGACCCGCAGGCCGCAAGACATCGGCGCGGCGACGAATTTGTGGTCGCCGAAGGTGATCGGTCGGGTGAGTGTGATGCCCGGTGCCGGCAGGGTCGTGTTGTAGCCGCGCTCGCTTTCGAGCGAGGCGCGATCGCCGATCCGCGCGGCGAGCCGCGCCGACCAGGCGCCGGCGGCGACCACGATGGTGTCGAACGGCGCGCCCTTGCCCGGGGGATCGAGCACCTCGCGTTTCTCGAACGTGACGCCGCGCGCAAGCAGCCCGTCGAACACGCCCGCCCAGATCACCTTCGGATCGGAGACCTGCGACCAGGCGGGGGTGAACACACCGAGCCGGACGATATCGCCAAGGGCCGGTTCGAGATCGCGCGCCGCCTCGCCGGTCAGTTCCTCGCAGACAATGCCGTGTCGGCGCCGAAGATCCCACTCGGCGCGATCATGCTCGAAGCCCGCGCGCGTCGCGTACACCGTGAGCGAGCCGACGCGGCGCAGCGCGTGGCTCAGTCCGGCGGCGGCGAGCACCGGCAGCCAATCGTCATGGACGCGCAGGTTGAGCGCCGCGAGCGCGGTGGCGATGGCGGGAATGCGGCTTGCGCGTCCGGCGGCGAGGAAGCGGCGCAGCCACGGCAGCATCGCCAGCGCGTGCGCCGGGCGCAGCGAAAGCGGCCCTAGCGGGTCGATGAGCCAGCCTGGCACCCGCCAGATCAGACCCGGCATCGAGGCGGGCGCGACCTCGGAGGCGGCGATGCCGCCAGCATTGCCCCAGGAGCATTTGTCGCCGCGCGGGTCGCGGTCGATGATCGTGACCTGATGGCCGTCCTCGATGAGCCAGTGCGCGCAGGCGAGCCCGACGATGCCCGCGCCGATGATGCCGATCCGTGCCACAACGAACCCTCGGACGGGGCCTGGATCGAGTCAATTCGCGGGAGGGAAGGGATGCGCTGGAGCACGCTGCTGAACGTGGTCGATTGTCATGCCGAGGGTGAGGTGGGGAAGGTCGTCACCGGCGGCATCGGCGACGTGCCGGGCGAGACGATGTTCGACAAGCGCCTGTTCCTCGAACGCCACCGCGACGACATCCGCAAGCTGTTGCTGTTCGAGCCGCGCGGCGCGCCCAACCACAACGCCAACATCATCCTGCCATCACGCAATCCCGCGGCGCAAATGGGCTACGTGATCCTGGAATCGACAGAATACCCGCCGATGTCGGGCTCCAACACGATCTGCGTCGCGACGGTGCTTCTGGAGACCGGCATCCTGCCGATGGTCGAGCCGGTGACCGAACTGGTACTGGAAGCGCCGGCCGGTCTGATCCGCGTGCGTTGCGACTGCGCGGACGGCAAGGTGCGCCGCGTCCGTTTCACCAACCAACCTTCGTTCGTTCATCACGTGCAAGCGCCGATCGAGCTCGCGGGGATCGGCACGCTGACCGTCGATGTGGCGTATGGCGGGATGACCTACGTGCTCGCCGACGCCGCCGCCCTCGGCTTCGCGCTGGTGCCCGATGAGGCGCGCGACATCTGCGGGATCGGCCAGAGGATCAAGGCGGCCGCCGACGAGCAGCTTACCGCCGTGCATCCGGAGAATGGGCTGATCGCCGGCGTCACGATGGCGGAGATCACCGGGCCGTTGCACCGGACGGCCGAGGGCGTGCGTGCGCGCAACGCCGTCGTCGTCTCGCCCGGGCGGCTCGACCGCTCGCCTTGCGGGACCGGAACCTGCGCGCGCCTCGCGGTGATGCACGCGCGCGGGCTGATCGGGCCGAACGAGATGTTCGTCCACGAATCGGTCATTGGCTCGCGCTTCGAAAGCGTGATCGAGGAGCTGGCGACGGTCGGGCCGTTCCCCGCCGTCGTCGCGAGCGTCGCCGGTCAGGCCTGGATCACCGGACTGCACCAGGTCGGGCTCGACCCCAGCGATCCGTATCCGCGCGGCTTCACGCTCGCGGACACTTGGCAGGAGGTCAGGTCAGCGGCAGCGGGCGAGCCGGTACTCGGGGCGGGCTGAGCTGGGCCTGGAGCGCACGCACCTCGTCCTGCAGGACTTCGGCGCGCGCCTCGGCGCGGCGGGCGCGGCGGCGGACGCTCAGTTCCGACAGCCACACGATGCAGGCGCCGGCAAGGAAGGCCACCGCCGCCACGCCCAGCACGGCGCCCGACAACGGCAGCACCAGAGCGAGATCGGTCGGCCAGAATTTGAGCGTGACCGCTTCGCGGTTCGACAACGCGAACAGCACAAGCACGATCAGGAAAGGGATAGCGATCAGCAGCCGCATCGGCGTCGCCGCCCGTCAGGCCGGCGGCTGGGACGGCATGGCGCCGGCGTTGACCCGTTCGCGCAGTTCCTTCCCGGCCTTGAAGAACGGCACCGCCTTCTCGGTGACCGGCACCGCCGCGCCGGTGCGCGGGTTCCGCCCGGTGCGGGCACCCCGGCGCTTGACGGTGAAGGCGCCGAAGCCACGCAGTTCCACCCTTGCGCCGCGGGCAAGCGCGCCGGTGATCTCGTCGAAGATGGTGGCGACGATCAGCTCGATATCGGCGGCACGCAGATGCGGATTGGCTTCCGTCAATTCGGCGATCAGTTCGGATTTGGTCATTCCGCATCCTCCCCGAGTAGGCCGAGCGTCAACCCGACGAAGCGTGCCAGAGGGCCCAGACACCGTCAACCTTAACCCCTTGTCCGGCCAAACTTTTCCAGATCGCACCGCCGATCCCGACGAGGCTCTCGCCGAACGCGCGGGCGGCCAGCCCGGGCTGCGTCACGTCGCGCACCGGCAGGTCCGCCGAGACGCCCTTCGCCTGGGCGAGCCACGCACGGGCGTCCGGCTCGGCGCCGATCTGATCGATGAGGCCGAGCTTCAGCGCCTGACGCCCGGTATAGGGGCGCCCGTCGGCGATGCGGCGCACCGCGTCCGGGTCCATATGGCGGCCTTGGGCCACCATCGTCACGAACTGGTCGTAATAATCCATGACGAGGCCTTGCAGCACCTGCCGGCCCTCCGGGGAGGTCTTCTCGAACAGGCTCGGCTGGTCCTTCAGCGGGCCTGACT
This sequence comes from Acetobacteraceae bacterium, assembly GCA_039938035.1. Lineage (GTDB taxonomy): Bacteria > Pseudomonadota > Alphaproteobacteria > Acetobacterales > Acetobacteraceae > DATFDN01. The sequence goes on from JBDTFI010000101.1 coordinate 10,236, forward strand.
TGATGGCCTCGGTCGAAACGCCAAGCTTGTCGAGCAGGCCGGAGATCTCGGCGGTCTGGAGATAGACGCCGATGGAGCCGGTGAGGGTGCCCTGACGGGCGAAGATGCGCGCCGCCGGCACCGCGATCATGTAGCCGGCCGAGGCGGCGATGCCGCCCATGACCGCGACCACGGGCTTCCTCGCCGCGACCGCGGCGATCGCGTCGTGCAGCGCCTCGCCGCCGGTGACGCTGCCGCCGGGGCTGTCGATCGCGACGATGACGGCCTTCACCGACTTGTCGGTACCAAGCTCAGTGATCTGGCGGACCAGCCGATCCTCCGCGACGATGATCCCGTCGACCTTCACCCGCGCGACATGGGCGCCGCCCTCGCCGAGCATGGCCTCGCCGGGCAGTCCGCTCCCGCGCAGGCCGACGAGCACGGCGGCGATGATCGCCAACACCGCGAGGGTCCGCCAGACGATCAGGCGGCGCTTGAGGCGCCGCCTGTC
>JBDTFI010000102.1:0-3351 GCA_039938035.1 Acetobacteraceae bacterium
TCGGCGATGCGCTCGCCGAGATACATGGCGAGCACCCGGTCCACCAGCGCCGACACGCTCTTGACGTTGTGATCGACCAGCAGGACGGCGCGACCGTCCTGGCGAAACCCGTCGATCAGGGCGGAGAAATCCGCGACCTCGGTTCCCGTCAGCCCGGCGAACGGTTCATCGACCAGCACCACCTTCGGATCGCGCGCCAGGGCCTTGGCCATCTCCATCCGCCGCAGATCAGCGAAGGGCAAGGTGGCGGGACGGCGGTCGAGCACCGCGCCGAGCCCCACCCGCTGCGCGATCTCGCGCGCGCGGGCATCGACATGCGGCTCGGCGGCGAGGCGAAACAGCGAATCGGGCAGCAGCGCCAGCTTGATGTTCTCCAGCACGGTCTGCCGATGCAGCGGGCGCGAGTGCTGGAAGACGATGCCGACGCCCTGGCGCGCGATGCGATGCGTCGGCCACCCGGCGACGTCCACGCCGTCGATCGCGACACGCCCGGCGTTCAGCCGCTCGATCCCCATGACCAGCTTCATCACGGTGGATTTGCCCGACCCGTTCGGCCCGATCAGGCCGAGGATCTCGCCCGGGCGGATCGCAAACCCGATGTCCTTCACCGCGAGCAGTCCGCCGAACCGTTTGGTCAGCCCCTCGACCTCGAGGAGCGGCGCCGCGTTGCCACTCATTGCCGTGCCCGCGGACGGAACGCGAAGCCCAGCACGCCGTCGGGGAAGAACAGGATCACACACAAGGTGATCGCCGAGACGACGAATGTGTTGAGCTGACCCAGTGGGCGCAGCAACTCGTCGAACAGGATCAGGAAGATCGCGCCCAGGATGCCGCCGAGGATCGTCCGCCTGCCGCCGAACACCACGGCGACGATGATCTGCACCGCGATCGCCAGATCGACGACGGTGTCGACCGATGCGGTGCCCTGATAGAACGTCAGCATTCCACCGGCTAGGCCGGAGAAGAACGCGCTGATGCAGAACGCCGCGACCCGGTGCTTGGTCACGTTGAATCCCAGCGCCGCGGCCTCCACCGCGTCCTGCCCGGTCGCTTGCAGGATCAGCCCGAGCGAGGAGCGCGAGATGCCGTACAGGATGACGGCGGAGATCACCATGAAGACGAACGCGTACCAGTAGTTCACCCGCGCGCTGATCGAGAGCACGTCGGGCACCATCATGCCAATCTCGCCCCCGGTGGTGCCGGCGAAGATGACGATCGCATCGAGCAGCAGCAGCACCGCGACCAAGGTGATCAGCCCGAAATACGGCCCGCGCAACCGCATCGCTGGCAACGCGAGCAGCAACCCTCCGACGATCGCGATGGCGGTGCCGCAGACGAGCGAGAGCGGAATACCGAGCCCCTGGTTGTTCAGGATGCCGGCGCCGTACGCGCCGAGCCCGATCAGGAAGGTCGGCCCGAAATTGACCATGCCGGCGAAGCCGAACAGCAGGTCCCACGCCATCGCGAACACGGCGAAGTAGAACCCGGTGGTGAACACGCCGAGGTAATACCCGCCCAGCCATAGTGGCGCGGTGGCGCCCAGGATCACCAGCAGCGCGGCGACGAGCGGTTTCCTCATCGCCGCCCCAGCAGGCCCTGCGGGCGCACGTAGAGGACCACGACCAGGATGATGAGTGCCGGGATCGGCCGCAGCGTGGGCGCGACCAGATACGCGGTCAGCGTCTCGGCGTAGCCGACCACATAGGCCGCGACCAGCGAGCCAGGCACGCTCCCCAGGCCGCCGAGGATGACGATAGTGAACGCACTCGCCGTGAGGTTTCCCGCGCTCGCCGAACTCACTCCGAAGAACGACGCCAGCAACACACCCGCGAGCCCCGCCAGCACGCCGTAGATCGTCCAGACGATGAAATGGATGCGGGAAAGCTCGAAACCGAGCAGCGTCAGCGCGCGCGGGTTGATGGACGCGGCGAGGAGCTGCTTGCCAAGGCGCGTGTGGTTGACGAGCAACCACACCAGCCCGATCGTTACCCAGCAGATGATCGCGATAAGGATCTCGTTCCGCGGCGTGCGGACACCGCCGATGCTCATCACGCCGGGTATCATCGCCGGCAAGGTCACCGGATTGTCGGTGAACAGATAGTCCATGCCGGTCTGGATCATGATGCCCCAGAGCAGCGTCGCGGTGAGGACGAAAATCTCCTCCTCCTCGGCCGGAATCGCGCGCGAGCGCTGGATCGGCCGCACCACCAGGAAATAGGTGATGTAGGACGCGATCAAGCCGCACAGCAGCCCGAACGCCGCCCCGCCATACGGCCCGGCGCCGTGATTGGCCGCCAGCCACCAGCCGAGCACGGCGGCGATCAGCATGATCCCGCCATGCGCGAGGTTGAGCACGCCGCTCACGCCGAAGATCAGCGTGAACCCGATGGCCCCCAGGCCGTAGAGCGAGCTGATCGCGAACCCGTCGATCAGGATTTGCAGGGCGAGCATCTAGGCGGTCAACATCATGCCCATGCTTATCAGCTTCGCCGTCGTGCTCGCGCAGGACGCGAGCACGACGCTTCGCTCACTTGCTCGCCGATTGCTGCGGCAGCTTCACGAAGGAGGGGAACACCAGCTTGTTGGGGCACGCCTTGGTCGGCCAGATGCACACCTGCTTGCCGCCCTGCCACTGCACATAGATGCCGGTCACCCAGTCCGGGCCATATTTCAGCGCATGGGTGAATTCGTCGTTGCGCCCGTAGAAACCGATATGACCGGTCGCCCCGTCCATGCTCGTCTTCTCCATCTCGGCCACGATCTTGTCAGGGTCGGTGGAACCGGCGCGCTTGATCGCCTCCAGGATGACCATGGTGTTGTCATACGAACTGAAGCCGGTGAAGGCCGGGAAGTTGTGGTACTTGTCCTGGTAAGCCTTCTGCACGGCGAGCGTCACCGGGCTGAGCGCGATCCCCGGAGCCGATCCGGTCTGGGTGATCACCCCCTCGGTCGCGCCGTTGGTGCTTTTCCAGAACGTGTCGTTGCTCGCCTGCGCGCTGATGCCAGCCATCGGGATCGGCACCTGCTGGGAGTGCCACTGAACCGTCGGTTGCACGCCGACGTGGGCGATCCCCATGATCATCACGTCCGGGTGCTTGCCCTCGACCGCGTTGAAGATCGGGGTGAAGTCCGTCGTGTCAGGATTGAAGGCCACTTGGTCGACGACCTTGAGGCCCGATTTCGGCAGGCATTGCTCCAGCGTGGTATCGAGCGGCTTGGTCCAGTCGGCGTCCTCGCGCACGATCGCCGCGGTCTTCATGTGCAGCCCGTCGACCAGCAACTCGTGCGAGGAATCGCAGACCGATTGGGCGAGGATGGGAGAAGGAAACCAGCCCTCGAACATGTATTTGT
>JBDTFI010000103.1:0-5191 GCA_039938035.1 Acetobacteraceae bacterium
AGCAGCGCCGAGAGGAAGGACAGCCGGACCGGATCGTTGGACGTGGCGACGACGCGCATAGGCCGCTTTTCCTTTGCCTTGACCGGTTTTCCGCGGCGCCCGATATGGACCCCGTGACCGCGAGACTTGCAAGCCGGGAGATTCCGTTGGCCGTGGCCTCGCGCGACGAGGACGCGCTGTCGATGCTGGTCGAGCTGGTCGGCCCCGACATGGCGGCGACCAATCGTCTGATCGTGCGCCGGATGGACAGTCCGGTCGCCTTGATCCCGCAGCTCGCGGCCCATCTCGTCGCCGCCGGCGGCAAGCGGCTGCGCCCGCTGCTCACGCTCGCCGCCGCCCGGTTGTGCGGCTACCCCGGCAGTGACGGGGGCGACCGGCACGTCGCCCTCGCCGCCTGCGTGGAGTTCATCCACACCGCGACCCTGCTGCACGACGACGTGGTGGACGAAAGCCAACTCCGCCGGGGCCTCGCCTCGGCCAACGCGGTGTTCGGCAACAAGGCCTCGGTGCTGGTCGGCGACTTCCTGTTCGCCCGCGCCTTCCAGATCATGGTCGCGGACGGCTCGCTGCGGGTTCTCGACATCCTCTCGCGCGCGGCGGCCACGATCGCCGAGGGCGAGGTGCTGCAACTGGCGACGCAGAACGACCTCTCGACGTCGGAGGCGAAATACCTGGAAGTGGTGCGCGGCAAGACCGCCGCCCTGTTCGCCGCCGCCTGCCAGGTGGGGGCGGTGCTCGCTGACCGACCCGCCGCCGAGGAGGCGGCGTTGGCCCGGTACGGCATGGGCCTCGGCATCGCCTTTCAGCTGGTGGACGACGCGCTCGACTACGCCGCCGATCAGGCGCGGCTGGGCAAGACCGTCGGCGACGATTTCCGCGAGGGCAAGATCACGCTGCCGGTGCTCGCCGCCTATGCCGCCGGCGATGCCGCCGAGCGCGCCTTCTGGCGGCGCACGATCGAGACCTGCGAGCAGACCGACGCGGATTTGGAGGAAGCGTTGACGTTGATGGCGCGCCACGGCGCGATCCGCGTGACGCTCGACCGGGCGGCCTCGTTCGCACGCGGCGCCCAGGGTGCATTGGAATCCTTCCCCGACAGCCGCTTGCGCACCACCCTGCGCGAGGTCGCCGACTACACCGTGCAGCGGGCACGCTAGGCATGGCCGACATCGCCGCCGAGCGGGTCCTGATCCTCGATTTCGGCAGCCAGGTCACCCAGCTGATAGCGCGGCGCCTGCGCGCCTTGGGCGTGTATTGCGAGATCTGGCCCTGCACCGCCGATCCGGCGCGTATTCGCGACTTCGCGCCGCGCGCACTGATCCTGTCGGGCGGCCCCGCCTCGGTTCATGAGGCCGGCGCCCCGCGGACACCGGCCGGCGTGTTCGAGATGGGCGTCCCCGTGCTCGGCATCTGCTACGGCGAGCAGCTGATCTGCGCCGAGCTGGGCGGCGAGGTCGCGGCGTCCGAGCAGCGGGAATTCGGCCGTGCCGTCATCGAGGTGAGCGCCGATTGCACGCTGTTCCACGGTGTCTGGCCGGTCGGCGCGCGTGAGCAGGTGTGGATGAGCCACGGCGATCGCATCACCCGCATCCCGCCCGGGTTCCGCACGGTGGCCGTGACCGACGGCGCGCCCTTCGCGGCGATCGCCGATGATGCGCGGCGCATCTACGGCGTGCAGTTCCATCCCGAGGTCGTACACACGCCGCATGGCGCGGCGCTCCTGCGCAATTTCACCCATGCGGTCGCCGGGCTGTCCGGCACCTGGACGATGCAGGGTTTCCGGGAGGCCGAGATCGCCAGGCTACGCGCGCAAATCGGCGCCGGGCGGGTGATCTGCGGGCTGTCGGGCGGAGTCGATTCCTCGGTCGCTGCGGTGCTGATCCACGAAGCGATCGGCGATCAGCTGACCTGCATCTTCGTCGATCACGGCTTGCTCCGCGGGGGTGAGGCCGAGGAGGTGGCGGCGACCTTCCGCGACCGGTTCAACATCAGGCTGGTGCATCGCGACGCCGCCGCCTTGTTCCTCGCCGCGCTCGACGGCGTCACCGATCCGGAGGCGAAGCGCAAGACGATCGGGCGGCTGTTCATCGAAGTCTTCGAGGAGGAGGCGGCGAAGCTGGGCGGGGCGGATTTCCTCGCCCAGGGCACGCTGTATCCCGACGTGATCGAGTCCGTCAGCGTCACCGGAGGACCGTCCGCGACCATCAAGTCCCACCACAATGTCGGCGGATTGCCGGAGCGAATGCGGCTCAAGCTGGTCGAGCCGCTGCGCGAGTTGTTCAAGGACGAGGTGCGCGAACTCGGCCGCGCGCTCGACATGCCCGAGGCGATCATCGGTCGCCATCCCTTTCCCGGCCCCGGCCTCGCGATCCGCATTCCCGGGGCGATCACACGCGAGCGGTTGGACCTGCTGCGCCGGGCGGATGCGATCTTCCTCGAGGAGATCCGCGCCGCCGGGTTGTACGATGCGATCTGGCAGGCGTTCGCGGTGCTGCTGCCGGTGCGCACCGTGGGCGTGATGGGCGATGCCCGCACCTACGATCACGCCTGCGCGTTGCGGGCGGTGACCAGCACGGACGGGATGACGGCGGATGTGTATCCGTTCGACGCGGGATTCTTGACGCGGGTCGCGGGGCGGATCGTGAACGAGGTGCGGGGGATCAATCGCGTCACATACGACGTGACGAGCAAGCCGCCGGGGACGATCGAGTGGGAATGAGGCGATAAAGTCTTCCTTTCCGCGCTTCCACTGAAGCCGCACTTTTCTTGTGCTGAGTACTCGCAACGAAGATGAGGAGGCCGCCATGGGACTCATCGCAGTGATTACCGTGGCTTTTGCGCTTCTTGCCGCTCCGGCCTTCGCCGCCAACGTCGGCTTCGAGGAACTCAAGATCGATGGCGGCACGGACGCGCCGCTGACAGCCGGAGTCTGGTATCCGACCGATGCGGTCGAGACGAAACAACGCTTGGGCGATGTTACCCAAAACGTGGCGCCGCTCGCGGCGGTCGCCGGCCGCAATCTACCGTTGGTGGTCATCTCGCACGGTGGTGGCGGCTCGTATGACGATCAAGCGGTCAATTCGGTGGCTGTTGGTCTGAGCGGACGCGATGGAGGGATTGCTTGATGCGCGTGGTGATCTATGCCCGCTACTCCTCGGAGAATCAGCGCGAGGCCTTGATCGAGGATCAGCTCCGCGTGTGCAAGGGGCGATCGGCGCTCGAGGGCTGGACGCTGGTCCAGGTCTTCCAGGACCGCGCGATCAGCGGTGCCAGCGCACTGCGTCCCGGCTACCAGGCGCTGCTGGCGGCGGCCCGCGAGGGTGGCTTCGATGTCGTGCTGGCCGAGGCGCTCGATCGCCTCTCGCGCGACCAGGAGGACGTTGCGGCATTGTTCAAACGCCTGCGCTTTGCCGGGATCCGCATCGTAACCCTGGCCGAAGGTGAGGTCAGCGAACTGCATGTCGGCCTCAAGGGCACCATGAACGCACTGTTCCTGAAGGATCTGTCAGCCAAGACCCATCGCGGCCTGCGCGGGCGCGTCGCGGCGGGCCGCAGCGGGGGCGGCAATGCCTACGGTTACCGTGTCGTTCACCGTCTCGGCGCCGACGGACAGCCGGTCACCGGCGAACGCGAGATCGACAAAGCCGAGGCGGCGACAGTCACGCGCATCTTCCGGGACTACGCCGGCGGCATATCTCCGAAGCGGATTGCCTTCACGCTCAACGGCGCCGCCATACCTGGCCCGCGTGGGGGCGCTTGGAGTGCGAGCACGATCAACGGCAACCGTGCCCGCGGCACCGGCATCCTCAACAACGATCTCTATATGGGCCGCCTGACCTGGAACCGCCTCGCCTACATCAAGGACCCGGAGACCGGACGGCGGCGTTCCCGCAAGAGGCTTGACGCCGAGCAGGTCGTGACGGAGGTGCCCGCGTTGCGCATCGTCGACCAGGAACTGTGGGACGCCGTCAAGGCGCGGCAAGCCGCCCTGGATCGTCTTGACCGCGGTGATGTATCCTCGGATGCGGGCATCCGCCCGTTCTGGTCAAAACAGCGACCGCGGTACCTGTTCTCGGGGCTGATGCGCTGCGGCGTGTGCGGCGGCGGGTTCTCCAAGATCGGCGCCACCCAGTTCGGCTGTTCGGCGGCGCGCAACAAGGGTCCGACCGCGTGCACGAACCGGACGGCCATCCGCCGCGACATCCTGGAAGCCACGGTGCTCGACGGACTGCAGCACCGCCTGATGGCTCCGGATCTGTTCAAGATATTCGTCGCGGAGTTCACCGCCGAGTGGAACCGGTTGCAGGCAGGGTTGGGCGCCGATCAAGAGATGCGGCAAGCGGAGCTTGCGCGCGTCGGGCGGCAGATCGAGCGTCTTGTTGATGCCCTGGTAGACGGCACGCCGGCCGTCTCAATCAAGGACCGGCTGTCGACGTTGGAAGATCGCCGCGTCGCTCTTGAAGCCGAGATGACGACGGCGGCCGCCCCGGCACCGCGGTTGCATCCGAACCTCGCGGTCGTCTACCGCCAGAAGATCGAGGCGCTGGCCGAGGGAATTCGACGCGAGGATGGAGCGGAGGTCCGGGAACTGGTGCGCGGCCTGATCGATACGATCCGGCTCATCCCGGAGCACGCGCGGCTCCGGGTCGAGATTCGGGGCGAGTTGGCGGCCATCTTGGCGCTGGCTTCGGCCGGGCGTGATAGCGGGGGGACGACCGCCGGTGCCCCAACTGAGGCTTTGTGTGCGCAAGTCAAGATGGTTGCGGGGAGAGGATTTGAACCTCTGACCTTCAGGTTATGAGGCAGATAGCCCATTTCGATGAAGTCATATAACTATTTGATATTGCTATATTATACGACGACCATAAACTTCATATCAAAAAGCGCCCTAAATAATGCCCTATATTTTTTCATCATTTGCGAGAAAATCGCTAAAAGTGCCCTAACGGCCTTCTAAGCGGCTTTCTGGCATCGGACGTCTCGATCATGCGCCCAGACACCAAGGGGCATTACGGCCTCGACCGCAGGCAGACGCTTGCACTTGTCCGGTGGATTTTGCAGGTCAAGAGCATCGGAGTGCTGCGGTTACTCTTCGCGCTCAAGCTGGGCGAACAAGTTCGGTTCGCGGTGGCGCTCGGCGGCGTTGTGCTCGCCCGGCGGCCGGTGACACGGGTCGCAGCGATCTTCGCCA
>JBDTFI010000104.1:0-2898 GCA_039938035.1 Acetobacteraceae bacterium
AGTTCGGCGGACACGAACGAAGACAGTCCGGGGGCCGGGGTGGAGGGCGCGGCTTCGATCGTCGCATTGCCGCCCTCGCGCGCGACCGGGTCGAAGCTCGCGGCGCGCACCGTCAGGACCTTCTTCGGGTCGGACGACCTGACGGTGGCGAGCGCGTTGCCGGCGTAGATCGGGCGAATGAAGGTCTCGGCATCGACCACACCGGCGATGTCGCTGATGGGCTGGCTGTCGAGCAGCGCCGCGACCCGCGGCATGACATTCTTGCCGACCGCCGTCGCGGCGGCGAACAGGTGCGAATAGGCCGGCGCGAGCGCGACGATCAGGGCGGCGAGCGGCTCGGCCAGAACGTGCTCGAACGCATCCGCGTCGGCGACCAGCACCTTGGTCAACCCCGGCAGCTTCGCCGCCGCCGCCGCCGCCTTCTCGATGCCCTTGCCGACCACCAGCCCATGTGTCTCGCCCAAAGGTGCCGCGGCGGCCACCGCGCTCCGGGATGGCTGCTTGATGCCGGCCGGATCGTACTCCAGGAGGACAAGAGACGTCATTATGCGATCACCTTCGCTTCGGTGCGGAGTTTCTGGACCAGCTCGGCGACCGAGCCGACCTTCACTCCCGCCTTGCGTTTCGCCGGCTCGTTCACCTTGATCGTGACGAGGCGAGGCGCCGGATCGACGCCCAGATCGGCCGGCTTCATCGTGGCGATCGGCTTCTTGCGCGCTTTCATGATGTTGGGCAGCGAGGCGTACCGCGGCTCGTTCAAGCGCAGATCGGTGGTGACGACCGCCGGCAGGCTCAGCAAGACCGTCTCCAGCCCGCCGTCCACTTCTCGCGTGACCGTGATCTTGTTGCCTTCGATGGCGATCTTGCTGGCGAAAGTGCCCTGCGCCCAACCGAGCAGGGCGGCCAGCATCTGGCCGGTGGCGTTCATGTCGTCATCGATCGCCTGCTTGCCCAGAATGATGAGCCGGGGCTGTTCGGTCTCGGCGATCGCCTTCAGCAGCTTGGCCACCGCCAGCGGTTGCAATTCGACGTCGGTTTCAACCAGGATGCCACGATCGGCGCCCATCGCGAGCGCGGTACGGATGGTTTCGGCGCATTGCGCGACGCCCATGGAGATGGCCACGATCTCGGTGGCGACGCCCTTCTCTTTCAGGCGGACCGCCTCCTCAATGGCGATTTCGTCGAACGGGTTCATCGACATCTTGACCCCGCTGGTCTCGACGCCGGTGCCGTCCGCCTTCACTCGTACTTTGACGTTGTAATCCACTACCCGCTTGACCGGGACGAGTATTTTCATGAGACCGTGCCGCTTCCAGGAACCCGTGAACCAAGGCAGGCGGCCCCTGGTGGGCGGGCCTGTTCGCACCTGCAATATGCGGGCGGACCATATGCATCCGCCGAAGCCGCTGTCAAACGCCGCGCGAAACCCGCCGGGTCATCCTCGGACAAGGGCCAACATCAGCACGAACAGCAGCAACGCCCCGGCTTGCAGGATGATGCGCCAGCGCATGAGCTGGTTCGATCGCCTGGGATCGGTGCTGCCCCGCACAAGACCGATGATGCCCGCGAGAAGGACACCGGCCGTCGCGATCATCAGCAGGGCAATGAGGAAAGGAAGAAGGTGGCTCACCTGGATCACATCGAGCTGAGGAACCGACCCTATATGGGGCGGCGCGCGATGTCTTCAGCGCTGTTCGCGGCGATCGCTCTCGCGCTCATCGGCGCGTTCGCCCCTGGCGCTCGGGCCGCGACCCCCACCGCCGCGCCTCCGCCGATCAGCGCCGCCCAGGCGCGCCAGGCGCTGGATATCCTGGTGGATCCCGCCCGACGCGCCCAGGTGGTGACCACTCTGGAGGCGATCGTCCGAGCCGAAGCGGTGAATTCGGCGAGTCATCCGCCGCCTCCCGCCATCGCCGCCGCCGCATCTCCCACGCCCGCCACGACCCCGAAACCGCCTCCCGCCATCAAGCTCAACCCAAACAGCCTCGGTGCGGCGATGGTGCTCGGTGCCCGGGGGTTCCTCGGAAACCTGTGGACCCGTACCGCCGAAGCGACGCGGGCCGTCCAGAGCCTGCCGTTGCTGTGGGGGTGGATCGTCGTGATGACGACCAACCCGATGGCTCACGGAATCCTGCGAGCGGCCGCCTGGCGGGTCGCGGTCGCCTTCGCGGCGGGCATCGCCGTGGAGATGGCGGTGCGCCGGCTGTTGCGCCGCCCCGTCGCCGTGCTCGAGATGCGGGCGCCTCCCGCCAACGGGGCGTCGCGATCCGTCCGACCGGAAGATGAGGCGGAGTCCGGGGAGGCGAGGGCCGAGTCGGGTGAGACGGAGCCTCCGCGCCCGCGCCGTGTCGCCGCGCTCACCCTGCTGCGGCGGCTCCCGCTCGTGTTCGCGCGCCTGCTACTCGACCTGATGCCGGTCCTCGCTTTCGCGGTCGTCGGCCACATCGTCGCGGTGAGCGACCTTGGCGGCACGGAACCTTCCCGGCTGGTCGTGTTGGCGATGGTGGACGCCTACGCCATCTCAGCCGGCACGATGTCATTCGTGCGCATGATGCTCTCGCCCGACGGGCGGCGGCTTCGGCTGCTTCGGGTGTCGGATGCGACCGCGGTATGGGCGGCGCGCTGGATGCGCCGGCTGATCGTGGTCGCGGTGTTCGGCTACGCCATCGCCGAGGTAGGATTGGCGCTCGGGATGTCGCAACCCGCGCATGACGGGCTGCTGAAGATCGCCGGCCTGCTCAACCACGTCTTCATGGGCGTGATGGTGGTGCAGAAGCGTCGCGCGGTGAAGAACTTTCTTCGCGCGCCGGCCGGGGCCACCGGTCCGCTGGCGCGTCTTCGCAATGCGCTGGCTCCGGTCTGGCACTGGATCGCGTTGTTCTTCCTCGTCGCTATCTG
>JBDTFI010000105.1:0-4248 GCA_039938035.1 Acetobacteraceae bacterium
TGCCGTGACGCTTGTAATCGTGGGTCATAGTGCCGCGACGGCCGGGCTGGAGCGGCAATCCAGGCTGCGTGCGATCGAGGGCCTGGATCTGGCTCTTTTCGTCGATCGAGGGAATGACGGCACGCGCGGGTGGCTTGAGGTAGAGGCCGGTCCTCGGGCTTGACCCGAGGATATCGGTCAGCGGCGAAGCGCTCTTGCCAACGCCACACCATCGGGCGGCTGACGCCGAGAAGAGCAGCCACATGCCGCACCGGAGCGCCTCGCGCCGACGCGAGCACCACCCGCGCGCGCTCCACGTGCTTTCGCAGCTGGTTGCGACCAGAGGTGATGGCCTCCAGCAGCTCTCTATCCGACCCGCTCACGATCCCGCAGACTGTCTGTGCCATGTCCGCGGATTCGCACGATCCCGAGCCATTGGGAATCGTCTGAATGCGTCAGAGCACTAGAATGGCCGACCGGCCCGCGCCGAGCGCTCGAAAGTTCAACGCCATGTTCATTACCGCCATCGGGACAACGCGATATACCTTCTTGAATCTCGCGGCCTTGCTCGCCAAGGCCACGCCGTTGCGCAGCGGGGACGTGCTGGCCGGCGTCGCCGCGGCGACCAGCGAGGAGCGCGTGGCTGCGCAGTTCGCCCTCGCGGACGTGCCGCTGCGGAAGTTCCTTGAAGAGCCGGTCGTCCCCTACGAACATGACGAAGTCACCCGCCTGATTATCGACACGCACGATGAAGCGGCATTCGCGCCGGTCGCGCACCTCACGGTCGGGGGTTTCCGTGACTGGCTGCTTTCCGACGCGACCCTGCCTGCCGCCCTGACCGCGCTCTCGCCCGGGATCACCCCGGAGATGGCGGCGGCCGTCGCCAAGATCAGCCGCTTGCAGGACCTCATGGTGATCGCGGCGAAGTGCCGGGTCGTCACCCGCTTTCGCAACACGCTGGGCTTGCCGGGTCGCCTCTCCGTCCGGCTACAGCCCAATCACCCGACCGACGACCCGGGCGGCATCGCGGCCAGCATCCTCGATGGCCTGCTGCTGGGCGCGGGCGACGCCGTGATCGGCATCAACCCGGCGACCGACAGCCCGGAGCGCACGCACGCGCTGCTCTGCCTTCTGGAGCAAGCGCGGGTGCGGCCTTCTGGAGCAAGCGCGGGTGCGGCTCGACATCCCGGCGCAGACCTGCGTGCTGGCCCATGTCACCACGACGCTCGGGCTGATCCGGCGCGGTTCGCCGGTGGACCTCGTGTTCCAATCGATCGGCGGCACGGAGGCGACCAACCGTGGCTTCGGCGTCGATCTCTCTCTCCTCGCCGAGGCGCGGGACGCGGCGCTGGCGCTGAAGCGCGGCACGATCGGGCGGAACGTGATGTATTTCGAGACCGGCCAGGGTAGCGCGTTGTCCGCCGGCGCCCATCACGGCATAGACCAGCAAACGCTCGAGGCCCGCGCCTACGCGGTCGCCCGGCGCTTCGATCCGCTGCTCGTGAATACCGTCGTCGGCTTCATCGGTCCCGAATATCTGTTCGACGGCAAGCAGATCATCCGAGCGGGGCTTGAGGACCATTTCTGCGGCAAGCTGCTCGGGCTGCCGATGGGTTGCGACATCTGCTACACGAACCACGCCGAGGCGGACCAGGACGACATGGACGCCCTGTTCACCATGCTGGTCGCGGCCGGCGTTACCTTTGTCATGGGCGTGCCAGGGGCCGACGACATCATGCTCGGCTATCAAAGCACGTCCTTTCACGACGCGATGGTCATGCGCGAGTTGATGGGCCGTCGCCCGGCGCCGGAGTTCGAGGCGTGGCTCCAGCGCCAGACGCTGATGGACACGGCCGGGCGCATCCGGCGGGACGCGCTGCCGGGGCAGTTTCAGGCGCGACTGCTCGGATGAGCCTCACCCCGCGCGCAAACGACCCCTGGGCGAGGCTGCGTGGTCTGACGCCTGCGCGCATCGGCCTCGAGCGTGCGGGGGCCTCGTTGGCGACCGGGCCGTTGCTCGCGCTGCGGCTGGCGCACGCGCGGGCCCGCGACGCCGTCGACGCCGAACTCGATGTACCGCGCCTGCGCGACGATCTTGGAGGGACGGTGCTCAGCGTTGCCAGCGCGGCACCGGACAGGCGGAGCTATCTGCTGCGGCCCGATCTGGGACGGCAGCTGACCTCGGACGCCGCCGCCACGCTGGGCCATCATGCGGAAGCGTGGGACCTGGCCATCGCGGTCGTGGACGGATTGTCGGCCGGCGCGGTGCAGGCCCACGCCGCCCCGCTGCTGGGCGTGCTTGGACCGTCGTTGCAAGCCGAAGGATGGCGCCTCGCGCCGGCCGTCGTCGTTTGCCAGGGGCGGGTCGCGATCGGCGACGCGGTCGCGACTTGCCTGCACGCCGGCGCCGTTCTCGTGCTGATCGGCGAGCGTCCCGGGCTGTCCGCGCCCGACAGCATGGGAGCCTACCTCACCTGGCGGCCCGGCGCGGCGACGACGGACGCCGATCGCAACTGCCTCTCCAACATCCGCCCGGCTGGCCTGCCACCCGCTGACGCCGCGCGGAAAATCGCCTGGATGCTCGGTCGGATGCGCGCGCGGGGTTTCTCGGGCGTGCGGCTCAAGGACGACGCGGACGATCCTCGGCTAAGCGGACCCGGGTGACTGGCTCAATCGGCCCAGCCTTCGCTGCCGCGATCGGCATTCATTTCGTCAACGCCGGCTCGTGTACCTTCGCTCCCTTGAACGCCGGCATCACCTCGGTCGCGAAGCGCTCCAGCTGCTCCAACGACTCCGACTCCGGCACCCCCACCGACAGGCTGACGGAAATCCGGTCCAGGGCCGGATATTTCTCCTCCAGCGCCTTCAGGTGATCGACGATCTGCGCCGGTGAGCCGCACAGGAACCCGCCCGAATCGATCGCCTCCTCGATTCGCGGCAGCCTAGCGTGCGGCGCACGCACCGGATCGCGCATGATCTCGACCTGCTCCTCGCTCAGCGCGCGTACCAGGCGCAGCTCGCCGAACATCTTCATGTTCTCTTCATAGTATCTCGCCGCCTTGCGAATCCCCGCCTCGCGGCTGTCGGCCATGTAGAAATGGAACCCGAAGCACAGCCGCTCGCCCAGCTCGATGTGCTTGCCCACCTTGGCATGCGCCTCCTGCCAGCCGAGCACCACTTTGTGCATCGCCCCGCCCTCCGCCGAGCCGCCGCCGACCATGCCCTGGATGCCGTGCTTGGCCATGAATTCCAGTGCGCGGCCGGTGCCGCTCTGGATCGGTTGCCAGGTCTCCACCGGCAGGCGCATCGGCCGCGGCACCAAGGTGAGTTCCTTCAGCGTGTAACCGCGATACGGCACCTCGGGCGGCAGCGTGTAGTGCTTGCCCTTGTGGCTGAAGCTGTCCTCGTTGAACGCCTTGAAGATGATGTCGACCTGCTCCTCGAACAACTCGCGGTTGGCCGCCTGATCCAGCAGCGGCGAGCCGAACGTCTCCACCTCGCGCGTGTGATAACCGCGGCCCAGGCCGAACACGACGCGCCCGCCGCTCAGGATGTCGGCCATCGCGTAGTCCTCCGCCAGCCGCAGCGGGTGCCACATCGGCGCGATGTTGAAGCCGCAGCCGAGCTTCAGCCGCTGCGTCACATGCGTCAGATGCAGCGCCATCATCAGCACGTTCGGGATGCACTCGGTGCCCTCGCGCTGGAAATGATGCTCGGCCATCCAGAACGCGTTGTATCCCAGGCGGTCCATGAGCCGCGCCATCGCCTCCGCCTTGCTCAGCGCGGTCGCCAAATGCTTGTTGTCATACCGCCGGTCGTTGATCGGCGTGCCGGCGTAGCCGACATTGGTCAGATCGACGTGGCCGGCATAGAGGCTGTCGAATTTCGTGATCATCGCACGCCCTCCCGTGGAGGAAGGTAGCCCAGGGTGGGCGATTGGCAACCTCGGCGCGGGCATGCGGCCGGGGCGGCGGACGAATCCGTCGGCCAAACCGGTGCATCAGGCCGACGCGAAGGCCGTCTTGAGGCGTTCGTATTCGAGGCGATAGACGCCGCGCCCGCCGACGGAGCGGGCCCCGGCCTCGCGCAGCGCCGTGTCCGGCAGGATCGCCGACAGTGCCGGCACATCCGTTGCCTCGATCACGGCGAACCACGCTGGCGGCGGCTGGATGTCCGTTCTCGTGCGGGATTCCGCCGTTTGCACGCTCGATGCGGCCGTATCGCCCCGGCACAGATGCGCGCCGGTCACCTGCGGCGCGGCGGCGGCGC
>JBDTFI010000106.1:0-4508 GCA_039938035.1 Acetobacteraceae bacterium
AAAGCCTGGTCGATGACCTGATCCAGCGCACGCTGGAGCCATGCAAGGCGGCGCTGAAGGACGCCGGCGTGACGGCGGGCGAGATCAACGAGGTCATCCTGGTCGGCGGCATGACCCGGATGCCGAAGGTGATCGAGGCGGTGAAGCAGTTCTTCGGCCGTGAGCCCGCCCGCAACGTCAACCCCGACGAGGTCGTCGCGATCGGCGCCGCCGTGCAGGGCGCGGTGCTGAAGGGCGACGTGAAGGACGTGCTGCTGCTCGA
The DNA here is from genome assembly GCA_039938035.1 of Acetobacteraceae bacterium. Classification (GTDB taxonomy): domain Bacteria; phylum Pseudomonadota; class Alphaproteobacteria; order Acetobacterales; family Acetobacteraceae; genus DATFDN01. The sequence goes on from JBDTFI010000106.1 coordinate 263, forward strand.
CGTGACCCCGTTGTCGCTCGGGATCGAGACGCTCGGCGGCGTGTTCACCCGCCTGATCGAGCGCAACACCACCATCCCGACCAAGAAGAGCCAGGTGTTCTCCACCGCCGACGACAACCAGACGGCGGTCACCATCAAGGTGTACCAGGGCGAGCGCGAGATGGCGGCCGACAACAAGCTGTTGGGCCAGTTCGACCTCGTCGGCCTGCCGCCGGCGCCGCGTGGGGTGCCGCAGGTGGAGGTGACGTTCGACATCGACGCCAACGGCATCGTCTCGGTCTCGGCCAAGGACAAGGCGACCGGTAAGGAGCAGCAGATCCGCATCCAGGCGTCGGGCGGCCTGTCGGAGGCCGACATCCAGCGCATGGTCAAGGAAGCCGAGTCGAACGCCGAGGCCGACAAGAAGCGCCGGGAATTCGTCGAGACGAAGAACCAGGCGGAGTCCCTCGTCCATCAGACGGAGCGCAACCTCGCCGAGCACGCCGACAAGCTCGGCGCGCAGGAGAAGGGCGAGGCCGAGGCGGCCATCGCGGCGGCGAAATCGGCGCTGGAAGGCTCCGACAACGAAGCGCTGAAGCAGGCGACCGAGCGGCTGAGCCAGGCGGCGATGAAGCTGGGCGAGGCGATGTACAAGGCCCAGGCGGCAGCCGGTGCGGGCGCGGAGCCGGGAGCCGGCGGCCCTGCCGGCGGTGGTGCCCCTGGATCGGGTCCGCAGGACAAGGTCGTGGACGCCGAGTTCGAGGAAGTGGACGAAAACAAGAAGAAGTCCGCCTAGTCGTCGGGCGGATCAGCAGAAGGATCGCGCCCGCGCCTCAACCGCGCGGGCGCGTTTTCTTTGACGGCAAAGGGTCACGATGGCCAAGCAGGATTACTACGCCACACTCGGGGTCGCACGCGATGCGTCGGCCGAGGATCTGAAGAAGGCGTACCGCAAACTCGCGATGCAGCATCACCCGGACCGCAATCCGGGTAACAAGCAGGCCGAGGTGCGGTTCAAGGAGGTCAGCGAGTCCTACGAGGTATTGAAGGACGAGCAGAAACGCGCCGCCTACGACCGCTACGGCCATGCCGCCTTCGAGCAGGGCGGCGGGGCCGCCGGCTTCGATTTCGCTGCCGGCGGGGCCGGGCTCGGTGACATTTTCGATCAGATGTTCGGCGACTTCATGGGACGGCGCGGCGGTGGCGGTCGGCAGCCCCGCGCGGGCGCCGACATCCGCCAGCAGGTCGAGATCGACCTCGCCGACGCCTTCGCCGGCACCAAGGTCCAGCTCCGCGTTCCCACGCGCGTCGCCTGCGAGGCGTGCGGCGGAACCGGGTCGGAGGATCGCGGCCGCCCGGCGGAGACCTGCACGACGTGTCACGGCGCCGGGAAGGTACGCGCCCAGCAGGGCTTCTTCCTGGTCGAGCGCACCTGCCCCACCTGCGCCGGTGCCGGGCGGGTGGTCCGCAATCCGTGCCGCATCTGCCACGGCCAGGGGACGATGGCGCGGGAGCGCACGCTCGATGTGAAGATCCCGCCGGGCGTCGAGGACGGCGTCCGCATCCGCCTCCCCGGCGAGGGCGAGGCGGGCGGCCAGGGCGCCCAGCCGGGCGACCTCTACGTCCACGTCGCCGTTCGCCCGCATCCGATGTTCCAGCGCGAGCAGGCCAACGTGTTCATGCGGGTGCCGTTGCGGATGACGCTCGCCGCACTGGGGGGCGAGATCGAGGTGCCGGTGATCGACGGCTCCAAGGCCAAGATGAAGGTCCCCCCCGGCACCCAGACCGGCGAGCAGTTCCGCCTGCGCGGCAAGGGTTTCTCGGTCCTGCGCAGCGCGGCGCGCGGTGACATGTTCATCCAGGTCGCGGTGGAGACCCCGCAAAACCTCACCCGCCGCCAGCGCGAGATGCTGGAGGAGTTCGAGGCCGAGGCAAGGACGGCGGAGCGGCACAGTCCGGAGAGCGAGGGGTTCTTCACGAAGGTGAAGGAGTTCTTCGACGGCGGCAGGGGATAGGCATTGACCGGTCAGATTGACCGGTTCATATAACACCCATGCGAGAAATCCAAGCCTCCGACGCCAAGGCCCGCTTCGCCGAACTTCTCACCGACGTCGAGCGAGGGGAAACCGTCGTCGTGACCCGCCACGGTCGCCCGATTGCTCGGATCGTTCCCGATGAGGATCAGCGGCAGAAAGAAATCGACGAGGCTCGTGAAGTCATCAAGAAACTTCGCAGGCATTCCGGACGGGTAAGCACGGAGGAAATCCTCGCGTGGCGCCATGAGGGCCACAAGTACTAATGGCTTTCGTCCTGGATGCGTCGGTCGCTGCGTCCTGGGCGTTCATCGACGAGAGTTCGCCGGTCGCGACGCTGGCCTTTGGGCGCCTTCAAACCGAACAGGCTTTCGTCCCGGCCATGTTGTGGTTCGAACTTCGCAACACGCTGATCACCGCCGAGCGTCGAGGCCGCCAATCGGCGAATGGAACGACTTCGTTCCTGCGCTCAGTGCTGCGTCACCGGATCGCCGAGGATCGGGCACCCGTGGAGGGCGATGTTCTGGCCTTCGCCCGGCGCCACCGGCTGACCGTCTACGACGCTGCCTACCTCGAGCTCGCCTATCGGACCGGCCTCGAACTCGCCACACTCGACGCCGCCCTCGCGAAAGCGGCGCAGGCGGAAAACGTCCCGCTCGTCGCGTAGGCAGTCACCCCAGCAGCGCCGCCCGGAATCTGTCGCGGGCGATGTGCGGGAACAGGTTGCGCCGGCCCCGTAACGGCGGCCCCTCGGTTACCCGTAGCAGAATGAAGGCGAGCCCGGTGCCCTCGCCCAGCAGGCGCCTGCCTTCCTCCATCTGCGCCTCGGTGTTGATCGTATGCACGACCGGAAAGCCCGCGCCCTCGGCGATCCTGTCGAGGGCGACGCCGAGGCCGGTGTGGCTGTCCTGGTTGCCGGTCTCCCCATAGTGGCCGTTATCGACGCAGATGATCCGCAGGTTGGGCGGATTGGCCAACGCGATCGTCGCCAGCGCGCCGAGATTCATCAGCAACTCGCCGTCGCCGGTCACCACCAGCACGCGCCGGCGCGGCTGCGCGAGCGCGAGGCCGAGGCCCATCATCGGCGCCGCCCCCATCGCGCCGGCGAGACCGAAGACGTTGGGGCCGTCCTCGGTGATCGCGCACAGTTCCTGCGCCGCGCCCGCCAGCCCCGCGACCACCAGGAAGTCCTGTGGCCGCCCAATCAGCGCGGGCACCGCCTGGCGCCGATCCAGCACCGGATCAGGGAGCGCCGCCATCTGCATCTTTGTCAGTTTCGCCATGACCGCACCTCAGAATTTCTTGGCCCCGATCAGCCGTTGCGTAAGCAGCACGGCGACCGCCTGGCCGGCCTGGAAACTCATCGTCAGCGCCGCACTCACGGTGGGGATCACCTCGTCAGGCGCATCGGCGCGCAGACAGACCACGCCCATCGCCTCCATCACGGGCACGACGGCCTGGCCCATCGGGAACTGCCACGGATTGCCCTCGCCGAACTCACCCCGCATGCTGATCAGGGTCAGGAACGGAAACCGCGCGCCGGCGATCAGCGACAGCATATTGATGCAGTTGCCGGCCCCGGAGGATTGCATCAGCAGCACGCCCCGCGCGCCGCCGAGATCGGCGCCGGCGAGCAGCGCGACCCCTTCCTCCTCGGTCGTCAGCGGGATGGACTGGGCGTCCGCATCCACTAACGAGCGGTCGATCAGGACGCGATGGCCCGCATCGGGCACATAGGCGAACTGGGTTACGTTGTTGTGGCGCAGAAGGTCGTAGAGTTCGTGCGCCCATGCCGGACCGCTGGCGTCCATCTTGTCCCTCCCGGACGGTTCGCGCAGCATGGGGTCAGGAAGGCTCGATGGCAAATGCTCGGGCCGTCATGGGGAATCACGCATGTCCATGAGCGCGCAAGTTCACCACCCCATGACGGAGGATCCCGTCAGCAACGTGCTGAAATGGATTCTCCTTGTCGTCGCCATCCTGACCTTCGGGTTGATGGCCTGGGCGACGGTGCTCACCTACCGGACCGCGCCACCGCAACCCGACCGCTTCGTCACCCCCTCCGGCACCACCTTGTTCACCGGCAATGACATCTTCGCCGGCAAGGGAGGATTCCAGAAGGCCGATCTGATGGACTACGGAAGCCTCTATGGGATGGGGTCCTATTTTGGCGAGGACTACACCGCCTCCATCCTCGTGCGCCTGGCGACGCTGACGCGGGACAATGTCGCGCG
>JBDTFI010000107.1:0-3546 GCA_039938035.1 Acetobacteraceae bacterium
GCCGATATCGGGCTCATGCGGGCGATGGCGGACGCCGACGGACGCCGCCCGACGGCGCCCGAGCTGCTCGCGCGCGCCGAGCGGTGGCGGCCGTGGCGCGCCTACGCGGCGCAGCATCTGTGGGCCTCGCACGGACTCGCCAAGGGCTTGCCGGATGGAGTCGCGTCCGCTACATCGGCCGCCCTGGCGGGCGCCCGTAGCTCAATTGGATAGAGCACCAGACTACGGATCTGGGGGTTGGGAGTTCGAATCTCTCCGGGCGCGCCAGTCTTTCGCGTCGACCGCTCCGCGCGAGTGGCGAAATGGTAACCGCAGGGGTCTCAAAAACCCCCGGGGGAAACCCCTTGCCGGTTCGAGTCCGGCCTCGCGCAGACCCGCGCTTTCACGCGGTACACCCCTCGTCGCGCAACAGCTCGGTCACCGCCTCCTCGGCCACGTCGTGGGCGGTGAACGCCTGTCCGATTCCGCGCGCGAGCACGAAGGTCAGCGCGCCGTCGCGCACCTTCTTGTCGCGCCGCATGTGCCCAATCAGCGCCGCCGCCGAGAATCGCCGGTTCAGCGTCCCCAACTCCGCCGGCAGGCCGACCGAGGCGACGTGGCCGATCACCCGCGCGGCGTCTTCCTCGGCGCACAGGCCGAGCCGCGCCGAGAGCCGGAACGCGAGGCCGAGGCCGACCGCGACCCCTTCGCCGTGCAGCAGGCCGCCGGTGTAGCCGTACTCCGCCTCCAGGGCGTGGCCGAACGTGTGGCCGAGGTTAAGCAGCGCGCGTCCGTCGTTGGGTTTCTCCTCCCGCTCGTCCTCGCCGACGATCGCGGCCTTGAAGGCGCACGCGCGCAGCACTGCCTCGGCCTGCACGGCGCGATCGCCTCGCACGACCGCCGCGCCGTTGCTTTCGCACCAGGCGAAGAAGCCGGCATCGCCGATCAGCCCGGCCTTGGCGATCTCCGCGTAGCCCGCGCGCAGTTCGCGCGCCGGCAAGGTCGCCAAGGTCGCGGTGTCGGCCAGCACCGCGCGCGGCTGATGGCAGGCGCCGACGAGGTTCTTGCCGCGCGCGGTGTTCACCCCGGTCTTGCCGCCCACCGAGCTGTCCACTTGCGCGAGCAGGGTGGTCGGCACCTGCACAAACGGCAGCCCGCGCAGGGTCGCGGCGGCGGCGAAGCCGGCGAGGTCGCCCACCACGCCGCCACCCAGCGCGATCACCGTGGTCCGCCGCTCCACCCGCGCGGCCAGCAGGTCGTTCACCACCCCCGCCCAGGTTTCGATCGTCTTGCTGCTTTCCCCGGCGGGGACGACGAGGTGGCTGGTGGCGATGCCGGTCTGCGCGAGGCCCGCGAGCAGCCCGGCGAGGTGCAGCCGCGCCACCACCGCGTCGGTGACGACGATCGCGCGGCGCTGCTCCAGCACCGGGGCCAGCAGGGCGCCGGCGCGGCCCAGCAGGCCGTCGCCGATCACCACGTCGTAGCGCGCGCTCGCCAGGGCGACCGGCAAGCGGCGCGGGGCGCGCCATCCCAGCACCGCATCGGCCACCCGCGCGGTGGTGCCCTCCACGCTCTCGTCGCCGCAATCGACGACGATCTCGGCTTCCGCGTAGACCGGATGGCGCTGCGCCATCAGGGTCTCCAGGATCGCCGCCGGGTCGCCGCCGGCTAGCAACGGGCGATGGTCGCGCCCGGCCACGCGCCGCGCCAGCACCGGCACGGAGCAGCGCAGCCACACGGAAATCGCGTTCTCGCGCACCGCCTTGCGGGTCTCGGGGTCCATGAACGCGCCGCCGCCGGAGGCGATCACCATCGGTTCGCCCGCCAGCAGGCGGCGGATCACCCGACGTTCGCCGTCGCGGAACGCCCGCTCGCCGTAGCGGGCGAACAATTCGGGAATGGTGCAGCCGGCGGCGATCTCGATCTCGGAATCGGCGTCGCGGAACGGCAAGCCCAGCCGGGCCGCGAGGCGCCGCCCGATCGAGGTCTTGCCGGCGCCCATCAGGCCGACGAGCACGATGGACCGCCCGATGAGCGGCGTCGCCGGGACTGCGTGCTCCTGCATCTCGATGTTGCGCGTCATGGCCTGAAACGCTAGCACAAGCCCTGCGCTGCTGGCGAAACGGCCCGAGTCGTCCGGCGCGCATCCGTCCCGTACATCAGGTGAGGCGATGTCCCGCGTCTTCATGATCGTCGTTGCCGGCGGCCTGGTTGTGCTGGTCGGCGGATTCGTCGCGCTCGGCACGTTCCCGCCGACCCCTTCCACGCATCAGGTGGAAAAGACCCTGCCCAACGACGGCTTCCACGCCTCCTGAGGCGTGGACCGCCATATCGAGGCATTCCTGGAGATGCTGGCGGCGGAGCGCGGCGCGGCCCGCAACACGCTGCTCGCCTATCGCGCCGACCTCGATGATTTCGCGGCATTCGCCCGCGCCCCGCTCGCCACCGCCGCGTCCGACGTATTGGAGGCGTATCTGGCGGAGATGCACCGGACCGGCCTGTCGGCCCGCACGGCGGCCCGGCGGCTGTCGGCGATGCGCCAGTTCTACCGTTTCCTGCTGGCCGAGAACGTCCGTTCGGACGATCCGACGGCCGCCCTCGATTCGCCGAAGCTCGGGCGGCGGCTGCCGAAATATCTGACCGAGCCGGAGGTCGATGCGTTGCTGGAAGCCGCCGGCCCGGTGGCGCGCGCCGCGCTCGAGGTGCTGTATGCGACCGGTTTGCGGGTCAGCGAGGTGCTGTCGCTGCGCGCCGCCGATCTCGCGCCTGATCGTCCGGTCGTGCTGGTGCGCGGCAAGGGCGGGCGGGAGCGCATGGTTCCGCTGTCGGAGCAAGCGAAGGCGGCCGCGACGGCGATGCTGGCGGCGCGCGAACCGCGAGCTTCGGTGTGGCTGTTCCCCGGCCGCGATCCGAAGCGGGCGATGACGCGCCAGGGCTTTGCGCTGCTCTTGAAGAAGACCGCGCTGGATGGCGGGATCGACCCCGCCCGCGTCTCCCCGCACGTCCTGCGCCACGCCTTCGCGTCACACATGCTGGCGCACGGCGCCGATCTGCGGAGCCTGCAATTGCTGCTAGGCCACGCCGACATCGCGACGACGGAGATCTACACGCACGTCGAGGCCGAGCGGCTGCGTCAGGTGATCCAGCGGCATCCGCTGGCGCGCGAGTGAGCGGCGGCATCGCGCCGGGTGCCCGTTGACCGGCCGCTTCCGACCCAGGTCTGTCATTGGGCGGCCATTGAGCGATTCCCGAAAGCAGCCTTTCGCCGTGCTGCCTCGCCGGCTGGATTGCGCCCATTCACGACGTTCTGGACGCGATCCCACTTCCGACACCGGGCGTTAGTCAGTTGCAACGGGTCCTGTCCACTTACGAATGACATGGGTGGGTCGCGGACCTTCGTAAATTTCTTTCGCAAGCGACCGTGCACAAAGTCACGCCAGACGACGAGCCCTCATCGATAGCTGTTCTTCCGCTATCTGCACTCAGAGATGCTTATTAGAAGCTTGAAAATCGGCTCGAAAGCATTGAACGCCTCGGTTGGCATATTGGCTGCAGCGGCGGCTACTG
>JBDTFI010000108.1:0-2543 GCA_039938035.1 Acetobacteraceae bacterium
CGAAGGCAGCCTCGCGATCGACCCCGGCACTGAGCGCCCGGTTCTGGTCGCGAATCTTGCTTCCCACTCGGTCAACCTCGCCGATCTCGGCGGCTTTGTCGGCGCCAAGCCGGGACCGGAGACGCCGAAGGAGGAAGCCGCGCCCGGGCTGCTGCCGAACACGCCGATCAGCGTGCCGCAATTCCGCTACGCCGACGTGCATCTTCGCTATCGCGGCGGACGCATCCAGGGTCGCTCCATGCCCCTCGACGACCTGGTCGTGGCGCTCGACATCGTCAACGGGCAAGTCGCGGTGCATCCGGTCAGCTTCGGCGTGGGGCAGGGGCGCATCAGCGTGAAGGCGCAACTCGACCCGGTAGGCAAGGAGATCCGCACCAACAGCGAAATCGATTTCCAGAGCCTCGATATGTCCCGGCTCATGGGGGCCACGCATACCTTCGGCGGCGCCGGCGCGCTCAGCGGCAGCGCGCGGATCGTCGGCACCGGAGACTCGCTCGCCGCGATCGTGGCGAACGGCGACGGGGAGATTCTGGTGGGAATGGCGGGTGGCGATCTCAGCGCGCTGCTGGTCGACCTGTCGGGGTTGGAGCTGGGCAACGCCGTGCTGTCGGCGCTGGGTTTGCCGAAGCGCGCCGACATCGAGTGCCTGATTGCCGACTTCGCGCTGCAACGTGGGATCCTGCGCACGCGCGCGCTGATCGTCGATACCAGCCAGGCGATCGTGGGCGGGACCGGCAGCATCGACATGCGAAACGACGCCATCGACCTGCAACTCCGCACCGCGCCGAAACATTTCAGCATCGGCTCGCTGCCCGGACCGCTCAACATCTCCGGCACGTTGAAGCATCCTCGCATCCTGCCGAGCGCGCAAACTGTCGCACGGGTGGGAATCGCGGGCGTGCTGGCCGCGGTCCTGCCGCCGCTCGCGGTGCTGCCGACGATCCAGCTCGGCGCCACCGATCATCATCGTTGCGACGCCCTGCTGTTGCAGGCGCGCCAAGTGGCCCCGGGCACGCCGCCGCCGGCGCCGCGCGCGCCCGGCAAGGCGCGATGATCTGGCCGGTTTCCCTCGACCTGGAGCCGATGGAGGCCGAGCCGACCGAAACGCTCCCCGACGGTTCAGGCTGGGCGTTCGAGCCAAAATATGACGGGTTCCGCTGCGTCGTGTTTCGAGATGGCGACGCCGTCGAATTGCAGTCGCGTCGTCAGCGCCCGCTCGCGCGCTTTTTCCCAGAGGTCGCCGAGGCGATCGGCGCCCTGGGCGTGACGCGGTTCGTGTTCGACGGCGAACTCATCATCGAACGCGACGGATTCGACACCTTGCAGATGCACCTGCACCCGGCGGCATCACGCGTCGCCCGGCTGTCACGCGAGCATCCGGCGGTGTTCGTGGTTTTCGATTTGCTCGCCGACGATAGAGGTCGTGCCGTGCTTGATTGGCCATTCGCCGAACGGCGTGCGGCGCTGGCCGCTCTGTTTGAGCGGATCAGGGGCGCCCGGGGCATTCGGCTGGCTCCGCAGGTCGGCACGGCGGATGCGGCGCGCGGCTGGCTTAAGGATGTCGGGAAGGGGCTGGACGGGATCGTCGCCAAGCGGCTGGACCTTCCATATCAGCCGGGCAAGCGGGCGATGCTGAAATACAAGCTCTGGCGCAGCGTCGATTGCGTGGTCGGTGGCGCCTACCTCGGGCCCTCCACCGGGCGGATCGACTATCTCCTGCTCGGGCTTTACGACCACCAGGGTCGGCTGAACTATGTCGGGCGTTGCGCGCCGGACGAGGAGACGGAGGCGCGCATCCGTCCGTTGCTCGGACGCGGCGGTTTCACCGGGGACGCTCCGGGCGGCCCGAGCCGTTGGACGAAGCAGGCGCGAAAACCCGAACCGGCCGAACCCCTGCTGGTGGCCGAGGTCAGCGTCGATCACATCACCGGAGGGAAATTTCGCCATGGGTCCCGCTTGCTCCGCTGGCGCGACGACAAGGACCCACGCAGTTGCGGAATGGAGCAGGTCGCCCCTCGTTCAGCACGGATTTAGAGCGGCGAGCCGTGCCAGCGCCATATCCGTCTCCGCCGCTTCCGGCATCGTCGCTTGGCTACCCGCGCGGGTGCAGCATAGTGAGGCGGCCGCAGTCGCCCGGGCAAGGGCCTGGCTGAGCGGCAGGCCACGGTCGAGCGCGGCGGCGAGCACGCCCGTGAAGCAGTCCCCGGCGCCGGTCGTGTCGATCGCATCCACGCGACGTGCGGGCGTACGAATAAGGCCCTCGGGGCGCGCCGCCTCGGCGCCCTGCTCGCCGAGCGTACGCACGACTGCCACACCCAGCGTGGCATGAAGACCGCTCGCGTCGGCCGCGCAACCGAGGGTGCCCGCCAGCCACGCCGCCTCGCCCTCGTTGAGCACCAGAACATCCACCATCCGCAGCGCGTCGGTGTCGAGCGGTGCCGCCGGGGCGAGGTTCAGCACGATCCGCGCGCCCCGCGCGCGGGCACGGCGGATCAGCGCGGCCGTCTCCACGGGGGCGACCTCCATTTGGAGAACAAGCGTGG
>JBDTFI010000109.1:0-2843 GCA_039938035.1 Acetobacteraceae bacterium
ACGCCCGGAGGGAGCCAGCCGGGCACCAGGATGCGGCCGTTGCGGTCGGCGATCGCGGCGATGGCGTGCGCCAGGACGATCGCCGGATCGGCGATCAGGCCTCCCCAATGGCCCGAGTGGACACCGCCGGGACGCAGCGCCACCACGAGGTCGAAGTGGAACGTGCCGCGCGTGCCGGTGGCGATCGTGGGAGTCTCGGGCGCGACGCGGGGGCCGTCGCTGCCGATCAGCACGTCGGCGGCCAGAGCGTCGCGGTGCGTATCGACGAACGTGCGTAGGCCGGTCGAGCCGCGTTCCTCGCTGGTCTCCAGCAGGAGTTTGAGATTGAAGCCGAGCTGGCCGCCGCGCTCGGCCAGCACCGCTTCGAGGGCGGCGAGATTGAGCGCGTGCTGGCCCTTGTTGTCGGCGGTGCCACGGCCGTACCAGCGGTCGCCGCGCTCGGTCAGGCGCCACGGCGCGATCCCCTCGCTCCATTGCGTCTCCAGCCCGCGCACCGTGTCGCCGTGGCCGTAGGTGATGACCGTCGGACGCACCGGGTCCTCCAGGCGTTCGGCGGTCAGGATCGGGCCGGCATCACTGTCCGGGTTCGCGTGGATCGCCACCGCGAAGCCGAGGCGTTCCAGCCAAGGGCGGATCGCCACATCGAGGTAGCGGGCGACATCGGGAGCGTGCTCGGGTTCCTGCGACGTGCTGGGGATCGCAACCAGATCGGCCAGCTGTTCCCGAAATCCGCCCTGGTCGAACCCCGCGAGCGCGCGCCCGATCGCCTTGTCCCGTGTGCCCATCCTTGCCTCCATTCACCGGACCCACAATCGCGGATTTGACGGCCTTCGGGCAATGGCCTGTTATGGCCTGAACAGGTGCTATCCGGAGAATTCCCATGACGCAATCCACCGCTTGGCGGCTTTCGCTGCTCGCGACAGTCGCCGCCACGATCACACTTGGCCCGAGCCTGGCCGCGCGAGCCGCGGACGCGGGGCCGATCAAGATCGGCGTGGTGAGCGAGTTCTCCGCCGTGGTGGGCGAGCCGATCGCGCGCGGCGCGCAACTCGCCGCCGACGAAGTCAACGCGCATGGCGGGATCAACGGACGCAAGGTTGAGATCATCGCCTATGATGACCATTCCTCGGCGGCCGACGCCGTGCGCGCCTATCAGCGGCTGGTGCAGCAGGATCATGTCTCGGCCGTCGTCACGACATTCATCAGCGAGGTCGCGCTGGCGATCGAGCCGTGGGCGGCGCGGCTGCACATGCCGACCCTGACCCCGGCCGCTGCGTCGGATCAGATCAGCAAGCAGGTCCACGACAAGTACGACCAATACAAATACATGTTCGAGGGCGCGCTCCCCTCGCCCAGCCTGGCGGCTTCGGTCTGCGATTCCTCGCGAGACCTGCTGGCGCACGACCTCCACATGACGACGGCGGCGATCGTGCGCGAGGACGCCGACTGGTCCAAGCCGTACAACGCGACGTTGCAGGAGTGCCTGCCCAAGGCCGGGCTCAAGATCGTCGATGCGGTCGCCTTCAACCCCGACACGACCGATTTCACGCCGATCTTCAACCGGGTCGAGGCCAAGCATCCGGACGTCATGGTCATGGGGATCGCCCATGTCGGCGTGCAGCCGACGATCCAGTGGCATTCGCAGGAGGTGCCGATCCCGATGTCGGGCTTGAGCGTGCAGGCCACCAACAACACGTTCTGGAAGAGCACCAACGGCGCGGCCGAGGGGGTGATCACGCAGACCCAGGCAGCACCGGGGGTGGCACTCAGTCCGGTAACGCTTGCCGTGCAGAAGGCCTATGTCGACAAGTTCCACAATTTCCCGGCCTGGACCGGCTTCACCTCGTACGACGGCACGATGGCCTTCATCGAGGCGATCAAGCGCGCCGGCTCAACCGACCCCGACAAGATCGTGGCCGAGATGGAGAAGACGAGCATGGACGGGGCGAGCGGCCATATCGGCTTCTACGGCCGCGACGACGAGTACACCCATTCATGGAAATACGGCGCCGACTGGGTGAGCGGCCTGTTCGTGCAGTGGCAGAACGGCAAGCAGGTCTGCATCTGGCCGGAGAAGGCGTGCCCCAACAAGATGATCTTTCCGTCCTTCGTGAAGCTTCCCCGGCAGGCCGCTGCGAAGTAGCGGGCGGCGCCCGAGGGACGCTCCGGGTTTGCCCGGTGAATGCGATTTGACGGCGTCGGCGCAATGACCTGATATGCTGTCCGAGAAGCGTAAGCCCCCAAGGGGTGACGCCACACAGGGATATCCGGGAGAACGCCATGACGCATACCACCGCGCGCCGGGTCGCGCTGCTCGCCACCGCCGCGGCCACGGTCGCGCTCGGGCCGCTTGTCGCGCGCGCCGCCGACACCGGGCCGATCAAGATCGGCGTGGTGAGCGAGGCCTCCGCCGTGGTCGGCGAGCCGATCGCCCGCGGGGCGCAGTTGGCCGCCGACGAGGTCAACGCGCATGGCGGCATCAACGGACGCCAGGTCGAGATCGTCGCCTATGACGATCACGCATCGGCCGCCGACGCCGTGCGCGCGTTCCAACGGCTGGCCCAGCAGGACCACGTTGCCGCCGTGGTCACCACCTTCATCAGCGAGGTGGCGCTCGCGGTCGAGCCGTGGGCGGCGCGGCTGCACATGCCGACGATCACGCCGGGGGCGGCGTCGGACCTGATCAGCAAGCAGGTCCACGACAAGTACGACCAGTACAAATACATGTTCGAGGGCTGGTTTCCTTCTCCCATCCTCGCCCAATCGGTCTGCGATTCCTCGCACGAGTTGCTGGTCGACGGGCTGCACATGAAGACCGCGGCGATCGTGCGCGAGGACGCCGA
>JBDTFI010000110.1:0-8212 GCA_039938035.1 Acetobacteraceae bacterium
GCCGTTCCACGTCGCCCGGATGTTTCAGACCGTCGATCTGATGACCAACGGGCGCGCCGCCTGGAACATCGTCACCTCGGTCAACGACGGCGAGGCGATGAACATGGGGGTTGCCCAGCACCTCGAACACGATCTGCGCTACGACCGCGCCGACGAGTTCATGGAGGTGGTGCTCGGCCACTGGGATTCGTGGGAGGACGACGCGCTGGTCGTCGACAAGGCAAGCGGCCTGTTCGCCGATCCCAACAAAGTCCATCGCCTCGATCACCAGGGCCGTTTCTTCCGCTCGCGCGGTCCGTTCACCGTGCCGCGCTCCCCGCAGGGCCATCCGGTGCTGATCCAGGCGGGCGCTAGCGGGCGCGGCAAGAGCTTCTCGGCGCGCTGGGCGGAGACCGTGTTCGTGAGCTACAACAACCTCGCGGACGCCAAACGCCAGTACGCCGAGGCCAAGGAAGCCATCGCCGAGCACGGCCGCGATCCCGACCTGGTAACGCTCAACACCATCGCCTACCCGGTGGTCGCCGCGACCCGCACCGAGGCCGAGGACAAGATGGCGCTGATCGACACGCAATACCGCGAGGTGGACGGGCTCTCGCTGCTATCGGAGGCGCTGAACTTCGACTTCGCGCGCAAGGGCATGGACGAGGCGTTCACCGAGGAAGAACTGGCCGGCATGTCCGGGATGCAGGCGATGCGCGATCGCGTGATCCGCGCGTCGGGCAAGTCCACCCCGACCGTGAGGGACTTCCTTGACATTACCCGCCGCGGCCGTCCCGGCGATGCGATCGTGGGTGGCGCGAAGGAGGTCGCGGACCGGCTGGAGCAGTGGTTCGTCGAACGCGCTTGCGACGGCTTCGTCGTCGGCGGGACGCACATCCCAGGCACATATGAGGACTTCGTCCGCTTCGTGGTGCCGGAGCTGCAACGTCGCAAACTGTTCCATGAGGACTACATCGGGACGACCTTGCGCGAGAACCTCGGATTGCCGAGGCCCGAGCGTGGTGCCTGGAAGAACAACACGGAGGACACGCCATGACCGGGTTCGCGATGGAGCGGCATTTCACCAAGGGTCTTCCCGACCCGGCGCCGCACTGGGCGGGTTTCCCCAAGCACAACTTTGTCGGCGGCCACAACGATCCGACCCTGATCCCAATCGAGGGGCTGATCGAGGCGACAGCCGCGGTACTTCGTCGAGAGGGCCAGAAACTCGCGATGTACAGCCTCGCGCAAGGCCCGCAGGGCTACGTCGGTCTACGCGAGTTCGTCGCCCGCAAGTCGCGGGAGCGGCGCGGCATCGCTTGCACCGCCGACGACGTGTTGATCACGACCGGCTCCGGCCAGGGCATCGACATCGTCAACCGCCTGCTGGTTTCCAGCGGCGATACAGTGCTGCTGGAGGAATTCTCCTACGGCGGCGCTATCACCAAGCTCAAGAAGCTCGGCGTAAAGATCGTTGGAATCCCGGTTGACGAGGATGGCATCCGGATCGACGCGCTCGGCGCAATTCTCGCCGATCTCAAGGCGAAGGGCGTCACGCCGAAATACATCTACACCATTCCCAGCATCCAGAACCCCACGGGCAGCATCCTGCCGCTCGATCGCCGCCATGCGTTGGTGAAGCTCGCGACCGAATACGACGTGCCGATCTTCGAGGACGAATGCTACACCGACCTGCTGTGGGCAGGCGTCGAGGCGCCCCCCGCGATCTACTCGCTCGCACCCGCGCAGGTCATCCATATCGGCTCGTTCTCGAAGTCGCTCGCCCCCGCGCTGCGCGTCGGCTACGCGGTGGCGGAATGGCCGGTACTGTCGCGAATGATCGCCTGCAAGACCGACAGCGGCACCGGCGCGCTCGATCAGATGATCGTCGCCGAATACTTCACGCGCCATTTCGACGCGCATGTGAAGGAACTCAGCGCCGGCCTGAACGAGAAGCTGCAAACGATGCAGGACGCGCTGGAGCGGGAGTTCGGCTCGGCGATCGAGACCTGGCGCCCGAGCGGCGGCATCTTCCTGTGGATGAAGCTCCCCGACACGGTCGACGTCCGCACGCTCGTCAAGCCGGCGGCTGAGGCTGGGATCGTGTTCAACCCCGGTCCCGAATGGGCGTGCGACGGCGAACGCGCGAAGTCGCATCTGCGCCTCTGCTTCGCGCTTCCCAGCAAGGAGCAAATCCGCGAAGGCGTCGCGGCCTTTGCGCGGGTGTGCTGGGAGCAGACGGGTATTCCGGCGCAAAGCGCCAACGTCCGCCACCAGGCGTAGAGCTAGGCGCGCACCTCTCATTTTCGTGAAGGGCTGCCATGGCGCCGCCGCCTTTCGGTCACACAAGAAGCAGCGACGCAGACCACAGTAGCATTGTTTTGGATCGCGGCGTGGGAGGGTGAGATGCGGATAGGATTGGCGGTGGTTCTTACGGGAGGTTTGGCTCTCGCCGGCTGCGCGTATCCCTATGGCGCGCCCGGCTATGGATACGGGGGCGGCTACGGCTACGGCTACGGTCCGTCGTACGCTTCGCCCGTCTATGCGCAGACCTATGGCTATGCGCCTGCTTACGCCCAGGGCTACGGCTATTCGCCGGGCTATTCCCAGTCCTACGGTTATCGACCGGGGTGGAACGGTGGGCAGCAGCTATATCACGACGGAAACAGGTACGGCCGGCCGCAAGCTGCCCAGCCGCAACGTGCCTGGAACGGCCAACCGAGGCCAGGAGCTTATCAGCGGTCGGATCAGCCGGCTCAGCGCGCGGCCACCCCACAGACCAGAAGCTTCGAGCACGCGCTAGGCTTCGTGCCGAACTGATCGCCCGCACGGGTTCAGGCCTTCCCGCGGGTGACCAGTCGGCCCGCGCGGGCAGGGGTAGCGCCATCGCCGTACACGAACGCCGACTGTCCGTTTACCCAGGTCTCGAGGATGCCCTCGGCGGGGCGCGTCGGGTCGTCGAACGTCGCCATGTCGCGTACCGTCGCCGCGTCGAACAGCACGAGGTCGGCATGGGCGCCGGGGCGGATCACCCCGCGATCCGTCAATCCGAACACGTCGGCCGTACGCCCGGTCATCTTGTGGACGGCCGCCTCCATGCTGAACAAGCCAAGCTCGCGCGCGTAGTGGCCGAGCACGCGCGGGAACGTGCCCCATAGGCGGGGATGCGGGTAGGAATCGTGCGGCAATCCGTCGCTCCCGATCATCGCCAGAGGATGCGCCATGATGCGACGCACGTCGTCCTCGTGCATCTGGAAGAAGATCGCGCCCGCCGGCAGCAGCCGCGTCGCCGCCTCGTGCGCGCTCACGCCCCAGTCCTTCGCGATCGCGTCCAGCATCCGCCCGGCCACCTCCGGATGCGGCGTTGACCAGGTGATCTGCACGGGCACATCGGGGCGAAGCCGATCGGGCATCAGCACGGTGGAGCCGGCGGCGTACGGATAGATATCGAAGGCGACGTCCTGGCGCCGCGTGGCCGCCTCGATGCGCGGCAACGTCTCCACCGAGCGGCCGAAATTCTCCGGCATCGAGCATTTGTGGTGGCTGATGACGACGGGCACTCCGGCATCCGTGCCAATCCGCAGGGTCTCCTCGATGGACTTCAGAACATCGTTCGCCTCGTCACGCATATGCGTGACATAGACGCCTCCGGCTCCGCGCAGCGCCTCGGCGACCGCGATCACCTCGTCGGTCGGCGCCATCATGTTTGGGGGGTAGTAAAGTCCGGTGGAGAAGCCGGACGCGCCTTCGGCCAGCGACTCGGCGAGCCGGCGGTGCATGTGCGCGGCCTCCTTGTCCGTGGCGGCGCGCTGCGTGTCGCCCTCCATCGCTTCCATACGTAATGACATATGTCCGATCAGCGCTACCGTGTTGACCGGCGCGGGCTCACGAGCAAGCCGATCGGCGTATTCGGCGAAGCTGCCAAACACCCAATGACTTTCGTCGCCAATCAGGTCGAGCGGCGGCGGTGGCCGGCGCTTCATGCGGACGGGCGAGAGACTGATCCCGCAATTGCCGACGATAACCGTCGTGACGCCTTGAGACATCTTGCACAACATGCAGGTAGGCCCGCACAGCACCGCGCGATCATCGTGCGTGTGCGCGTCGATGAACCCAGGGGCCAGCGCCTTGCCCGTCCCGACCAGTTCGCGGTCCGCCGAGGCGGCGCCAAGGTCGCCGACCGCCGTGATCTTATCGCCGGTCACGCCGACATCGCTGGTGAAGCGCGTTCCGCCGGTGCCGTCGAACACGGTCACGTCGCGGATGATGAGGTCGCAGCGAAGCATAGGATAGTATCCCTCAGCTGTTCAAGAAGCAGGGCCCGATGTCACGGCTTAGCCAAATTCGTCATGGGGTGGTAGGCAAACCAGCCATCCCCGATTGCCAGGATCCGGGATTTGCTGATGCCCTGTCTCGCACCAGCGCGATCCCGTCACTGAATAAACGACGCAACATGTAGCATATATTCAAGTTGACATTAGCTGGTCAGAACCGGTGGGCGTAATTGACTGCGGTCACCCTGCGCGAGTCGCTGCAAAGCGTCTCGCGCAGGGCTAATCACGCTGTTCCAGTCCCCGGGAGTGGATTGGCGAAATTGGCGCAGCGACGGATACCAAGGACTGTCATCCCGATTTTGGAGCCAGCGGAAGCAGGTGTCGAAACGGTTCAGGAGCCAGACAGGCTTGCCGAGCGCACCGGCCAGATGCACGACCGCCGTATCGACGCTGATCACGAGATCGAGGTTCTCGATGAGAGCCGCCGTCTCGGCGAAGTCATGTAGATCCTCGGTGAAATCGTGCAGTTCCATGCCCCACGGCGGGCGAGCCGTCTGGGCCTCCGGTGGATCTTTCTGCAAGGAGATAAATCGTACCCCCGGTATGTCAGCCAGCGGCGCCAAGGTGTCGAGGGTGGTTGAGCGGCGGCGATCGGCGACGATCTTTGTCAGGTAGGGCGACCGCCCGCCAGCCCAGCAGAGTCCGACCCGCAGGTCGGCAAGACCGGCAAGCCGCTCGCGCCAGCGGGCAACGTCCGCCGGGTCAGCCGTGAGATAGGGCGTTTCGGCCGGAATGGTTTCCAGCGTGGTGCCGGCGGCATGCGGCAAGCTCATCAACGCGCACCACAGATCAATGGAACCCGGCAGATCAATCGAGGACGGGCCGCCGGGCTTGGGGATGATCTCAGTTCCGCCAGGCAGCCGGGACAGCAATCTCATCAGGGACGGTTCAACCGCGAGGAGGGTCCTCCCGGCATTCGCGGCGATCCGCGGGATGTAGCGGCAGAATTGCAGCGTGTCCCCATGACCCTGATCGGCGATCAGCAGGATGACGCGGTCCCCGATCGCCTCGCCGTTCCAGGCCGGCACAGGGAACGGGGGCCACCCGCGCCTGACCAGGTGTCCCGACTGCCACCGCCACTCGAACTCCGTCCAACCTTCCTCCAATTGCCCGGCCAACAAAAGCGCGAGGCCAAGGCCCACGTGCCATTCAGGACTCTCCGGTCGAAGGCGCAATGCCGTGCGATAGCTCGCCTGGGCTTCGGTAGTACGCCCGAGACGGTAGAGTATGTTGCCGAGCGCGGAATGAGCGAGCGCACTCTCCGGTTGGAGGCGCAACGCCGTGCGTACGCTCGCTTCGGCTTCTTCGAAGCGCCCGAGAAAGTCGAGCACATTGCCGAGTTCGTGGTGTGCGTTGGCGAAGTCTGGCTCTAGGCGCAATGCCTCGCAAAAGCTTGTCTCGGCCTCGTCCAGGCGGTCGAGACTTCGCAGCACTCTACCACGATTGGCGTATATCTGCGGAATGTCGCCCCTGATCGCGAGCGCATGATCATAGCATGCCAGTGCCTCCTCGTAACGCCCACGCGCGGCGAGACCACGACCGAGTTCGTTCCAATACCCCGGGTGTCGGGACGCAAACGCAACCTTGATACTTTTCAAGGACAGTCTGACGTTTTTCCAGACCAGGCCGGGCAAGGACCGGGGAGTCCGCGCGTGCCGCGCGAGACGCCGAAAAAACGTGAGGATGCCACTCCCGGCCACCAACTCACTTCGCGGAAACGATAATCGTGTCATATCGAGATTCATGCCAACTGACGAAGCGCCCTAGCTGATCAACGCTGGTGGCCGCAGTTGATCGCGGTCACCCGCGGCGAGTTTCTGCAAAGCGCCTCGCGCGCGACTGATCACGCTGTTCCAGTCGCCGGGAGTGGGTTGGCGAAACTGGCGCAGCGACGGATACCAAGGACTGTCATCACGATCCAAAAGCCAGCGCCAGTCAGTGTCGAAGCGGTTGAGGAGCCAAACCGGCGCGCCGAGCGCACCGGCCAGATGCGCGACCGCCGTATCGACGCTGATCACGAGATCGAGGTTCTCGATGAGAGCCGCAGTGTCGGCAAAGTCATGTAGATCCTCGGTGAAATCGTGCAGCTTCATGCCCGGCCGCGGACGAGCCGCTTCGCCCGCCTGTGGACCCTTCTGCAACGAGATAAATTGCACGCCCGATACTTCGCCAAGCGGTGCCAGCGAGTCAAGAGTGATCGAACGGCGGCGGTTCCAGGCGATCTTGCTCGGGTTGTGCCCTCGATCACCAGCCCAGCAAAGCCCAACCCGCAGGCCGGCAAGACCGGCAAGGCGCTCGCGCCAGCCGGCAACGTCCGCCGGGTCCGCCGTGAGATAGGGCGTTTCCGCCGGAATGGTTTTCAGCGTAGTGCCGGCGGCATGCGGCAGGCTCATCAACGCGCAACACAGATCAAAACACGGCGGCCGACCGACCTGGGTAACGATCTCGCTTACGCCAGGCAGCCGGGATAGCAATCTCACTAAAGACGGTTGAACCGCGAGGATGGTCTTACTGGCACTCGCGGCAATCCCCGGGACGTAACGGCAGAACTGTAGCGTGTCCCCATGGTTCTGATCGGCGAACAATAGAATGACGCGATCCCCGATCGCCTCACCGTTCCAATATGGCACCGGGAAGGGAGAGACCATGCGTCCCGACTTCCAGCACCACTCATTCCAACCTTCCTCCAACTGCCCGGCCAACAAAAGCGCGAGACCAAGGGGGCCGTGCCATTCAGGGATGTTCGGTCGGAGGCGCAATGCCGTGCGATAGCTCACCTGGGCTTCGGTAGCACGCCCGAGACGGTAGAGTATGTTCCCGAGTCTGTAATGAGCGAGCGCATTCTCCGGTTGGAGGCGCAACGCCGTGCGTACGCTTGCCTCGGCTTCCTCGAAGCGCCCGAGAAAGTCGAGCACAGTTCCGAGTTCGTGGTGTGCGTTGACGAAGTCCGATTCTAGGCGCAATGCCTCGCGAAAGCTTGTTTCGGCCTCGTCCAGACGGTCAAGATTTCGCAGCGCTCCGCCACGATTGGCGAATATCTGCGGAATGTCGCCCCTGATCGCGAGCGCACGATCATAGCACGCCAGTGCCTCCTCGTAACGCCCACGCGCGGCGAGACCTCGACCGAGTTCGTTCCAATACCCCGGGTGTCGGGACGCAAACACACCTTTGGTGCTTTTCCAGAACAGTTTGGCGTTTTTCGAGAACACAGCGGGCAAGGACCGAGGAGTCCGCGCGTGCCGCGCGAGACGCCGAAAAAACGCGAGGATGCTACTCCCGGCCTCCAATTCTTTTCCCGGAAACAATAATTATATCATACTGGATTTTCGCATCTCGTCTAGCCTTGCTGACAAGGCGGATGCCTGGGTGCGGCCGCATCAAATGGGGTGAGCTTTTCCCACCCCAACTCACTCCACCTTGTAGGCTATTCGCGCCGCCTCCATCGATACCAGCCCATCGCGCACGTCCCGCGCTATCAGCGTCGGATCGCGCGAGCTCGGGTCGCCCATTCCGCCGCCGCCGGGCAGTTCGAGGATCAGGCGATCGCCATCAGGGATTACCTGAAAGCCCTTGGTGCGAAGCGCGGTGCCCGATTTCAGGCGGACCACACCGGGTGCGCCGTCAAGGCCACCCTCGCGGCCCTTCGGCGCGTGGCCTACGCGGTCAAACGTCGCATTCACGGCGAATTCCAGGTCGCCCTTGGTCGCGATCTCCATCACCTGCCCGACGCCTCCGCGCGTGCGTCCAGCACCGCCGGAATCGGGGCGGAGTTCCTTTCGCCAGAAGACAACGGGCGCGACGTTCTCGGTCGCCTCCACCGGCATCGTCCGCACCCCGGACGGAAACGCGGTCGCGTCCAGGCCATCGGAGCCCGGGCGCGCACCGGTGCCGCCGGAGTT
>JBDTFI010000111.1:0-17169 GCA_039938035.1 Acetobacteraceae bacterium
GCGGCCTGCGCGGACAGGTCGGCGATGACGATCTTCGCTCCTTCCTCGGCGAAGCGGCGGGCGATCGCCTTGCCGATGCCGCTGGCCGCGCCGGTGACGATCGCCACCTGATCCTGAAGCTGCGCCACCCGTGGTCCCCTTGTGCTTGTTACGCTGCCCGGCCCAGCTTTGCGTCGGAGCGGCAGCTTTCCTCGATATGCGCGGCGAGCGCGTCCGTCACCGGCTGGCGGGCGTGGCGCGCCGTCACCATGACGATCCCGTAGCCGGGCAGGCTGGGCAGGCCCTCGTCCGGCCGCACCGCGCGTAACCCTTCCGGCAACCATGCCTGTGCGGAGACCGTCACCGCCAGCCCGGCGAGCACGGGCGCCTGGGTGCCGATCTGCGAGCTGGACGTGTAGGCGATCCGGAACCGGCGCCCGACCTTCTCCAGCGCTCGTACCGCCGCGCCGCTCCAACTGCATTGGTCGCGTGCGGACTCGTCGAGACTCCCGAGCGCGAGCGGAAGCGGATCGAGCCGGTGCGGCGCGTAGCGCGTCGAAGTGACCCAGACGAGTGAACCGCGCCAGAGCGGCACCGCCGTCAAGCGCCGGGTTCCGTGACCGTCGGACAGCAGCGCGATATCCAGCTCACCCTGATACACGCGTTCGGCCAGTTCTTCCGACGGCTCGCACAGGACATCGACCTGCACCGCCGGATGGGTGTCGGCGAACCGCTTCAATACCGGCGGGAGATAACCGAAAGCGTAGTCGTCAGGCGTGCCGAGCCGTACCGTGCCGGCGATCTGCGGCGTCCGAAAGGTCGCCATCACCTCGTCGTTCAGCGCCAGCATGGCGCGGGCGCGGGCCAGCAGGAACTGGCCGTGCGGGGTCAGCTCCACCGCACCGCCCCGGCCGCGATTGAGCACCGGCTGGCCCAGCACTTCCTCCAGCCGCTTCATCTGCATCGACACGGCCGCCTGCGTGCGGCCGACCATGGCGGCGACATGGGTGAAGCTGTGGCCTTCGGCGATCAGCACGAAGGCGCGCAGCAGATCCGGGTCAAGGCCCTGGGGGAGACTCATGGTCATCAATATGGGTTATGGCAGCCATCAGCGCAATTCGTTTTACTGATGACCGCCAGACTCCCATATGCGGGTGGCACCAATCGGACCATTCGCAGGAGGTGTCGATGTCCGGCTCGTTTCTTACCCACCATTTCGTGATCGCGCCGCCGGCTCGTGCGGCCAGTCGGACGGCCGCCGCCCCGCGGCGCCGGGGTCCGATGCAGCGCGTCATCGGCTCGCGCTGGGCGCGGTTTGGGCTCGCCTGGCGCCGCTATCGCTCCCGGCTCGCGATCGCCCGTCTGGACGGCCATTTGCTGCGCGACATCGGCGTGACCTACGCCGAGGCGGAGCACGAGGCGAACAAGCCGTTCTGGCAGGGCTGAGCGCGCTGATCGCACAGCCCTGATCAAGCGGTCGATGGCGCGGGAATCAGCATCGATGTTGATCCCGCGCCAGCGGCGGAACCTGTGCCACATCAGGGGTCGATTTGCGCCTCGGCGTAGCCGCGGACCACTTCCTTGCCGTCCTGGTTGACCGTGGCGACGTCCAATTCGATCAGCTTCTGGCCGTTTTCGTCCTTGACCCCGGTCACCGTCGCCGTCGAATCAAGCGTATCGCCGGGCCAGACCTGGTTGGTGAAGCGCACGCCGAACTTCGTCAGGCGGCCGTCACCGACGTAATTGGTGAGCATCTTGCCGGTCAGCCCCATCGTCAGCATCCCGTGCGCGAACACGCTCGGATAGCCGGCGATTTGCGTGGAGTACGGTTCGTCGGAGTGCAGCGGGTTGTAATCGCCCGACGCGCCCGCGTACATGACCAGTTGCGTACGCGACAGATTCTCCGCCACGCGCTCCTTGTGGGTGTCGCCGACCTTGATCTGGCTTGCCTTGAGTGTCATCGCCGCCTCCTCAACCCTGATCCACGGGACGTTCCGTCGTCACGCCCACGCTGCGCGCGATCGCGACCAGTTCACCGGCCTGGTCACGGTACTCCGCGATCTTCTCGCGAAACGTCAGCTTGCCGGCGCGCTTGCTTTCTTTCTCCCAGGTCTTGCCGTCCTTGTATTCGACGGCCAGCACGTCGCCCGCGCGCAAAGGCCGGCGATACTCGAAATGCTGCTCGGCGTGCAGGCCACCCAGTGATTTCGGCTTGCCCTCGACACCTGAGGCTGTCTTGGCGGAGCCGAACCACGCCTCATTGGGTTTGGGGCGGAGATGGTATTCCGGGTCGAACTGCGCGACCGCCTGCGGAAAAGTCGGCGGGGCGATCGCCTTGGCGTCCTGATAGATGGGGTTGGGGTCGCCGACGGCGCGCGCGAACATCATGATGTGGGATGCCTCCACCGGGAACCTGATCGTCTTCGCCATCGCTGTCCTCCGTCGCGGGTTGCTGATGCCCGATCATAGCCGCATAGTCGCGAGGTGTCGCGCAAGGCCCCCCATTGAGGCGTCGCAATCCGCGGGCGCAGCGTGCCGCGCTCGACGCTGCGTCGATTCCGACATGGATCCCGCGCCCGCAGGCCGCTGCCAGCGCCATGCTGGCTTTCTCGCAGGCGCCGGCGAGGCTCGCGCCGGGTCGGCGCGTCTATGCGGTGGGCGATGTGCGCGGCGATGTCGGCGCGTTGCGGGCGATGCACGCGGCGATCCGCGACGATCTCGCGGCCCGGCCGAGCCCCCACGCGACGCTGATCCATCTGGGCGACGTCATCGGTGCCGGTGCGGGCGGCGCCCTGGTTCTCGCGTTGCTCGCCGCGCCGGCGGCAGAACCGCCGATCATCACCTTGCGCGGTGATCACGAGCAGATGTTGCTCGATGCCCTGGACGGCGACGCGGCGGCGGCGACCGACTGGCGGCACGAAACCGGGGAACCCGTTCCGCCGTGCTGGTCCGCGCCGCATATCGCGTTCCTGCGCGGGCTGCCCGACTTCCATCGCGCGGGCGGGTATTTTTTCACCCACGCCGGCATCCGACCGGGCATTCCCCTGGCACGCCAATCGCCGGCGGATCTGCGCGGCATTCGCCAGGTGTTCCTTTCCTCGGAGCGGACGTTCGGCGCCGTCGTCGTGCATGGCCATAGCGTCGTGCCAGCCCCCGTCGTGCTGCCCAACCGCATCGCGATCGACACCGGCGCCGGCCTCGGCGGGCGGCTGACCTGCGCCGTGCTGGAGGACGATCGGATCGGCTTTCTGTCACCGCTTTCCTGAAGGAGCCTCGCATGAGCACGCATCCTTTCCCGACCGCGCGACCCGAGGAGGAAGGGTTGTCGCCCGAAGCACTCGCGCGGTTGCGCGCGGCGCTGAACAGCCGCATCGAAAACGGCCATGTCCCCGGCGCCGTCGCCGCCATCGCACGCAACGGGCGGCTGGTGTTGCACGAGGCGTTCGGCGCGCGCGACCCGATCGCGCGCGATCCGATGCCGCGGGACGCGATCTTCCGCATTTACTCGATGACCAAGCCGATCGTCTCCGTCGCGGCGATGATGCTGTGGGAGGAAGGCCGCTTCCTGCTCAGCGATCCGATCGCGCGGTTCATTCCCGCGTTCGCCGGATCGAAGGTTCTGGTGGCGGGCGAGAACGTGGCGGCGGAGCGCGCGATCACCATCCAGGACCTGCTGCGCCACACCTCCGGACTGACCTACGAATTCCGCGGCACCGAGGCGGTGCATCGCGCCTACATGGACGCGAAAATCTATCGGCGAAGCCAGACCAACGAAGATCAGGCGGCGATGCTCGCCGCCTTGCCGCTGATCGACCATCCTGGCGCGCGCTGGGAGTACAGTCGCTCGACCGACGTGCTGGGCCGGCTGGTCGAAATCGTTTCGGGAGAAACCCTGGGCGCGTTCGTGAAGACCCGCATCCTCGATCCGCTCGGGATGGAAGACAGCGGGTTCTTCGTGCCCGAGGCCGATCAGGCGCGTCTGGCGGGCGGGTTCGCCAAGGACCCCGAGAGCGGGGCCGACGTGCCGCTTCTGGACGTGCGCGAGGAACCGAGCTTCGAATCCGGCGGCGGCGGCATGGTGGGGACGGCGCTCGATTACCTACGCTTCACGCAAATGCTGCTCGACAACGGCGAAGCCCACCGCGTGCGTCTGCTTGGACGCAAGACGATGGAATTGATGACCTCGGACCATCTGGGCGCGATCAAGGGCAGCCCCGACCTGTTGCCGCCGGGGCATGGCTTCGGGCTCGGCTTCGCGGTGCGCCTCGCGCCCGGCATGGCGCCGTTTCCTGGCTCGGTGGGTTCGTATTTCTGGGGCGGGGCGGCGGGCACCACATTCTGGATCGACCCGAAGGAGCGTCTGACGGCGGTGCTGATGATCCAGGCCCCCGGCCAGCGGGAGCACTATCGGGTGCTGTTTCGCGATATGGTTTACGCCGCGATCACCGATTGATCTCGGAACCGCTTGGTGGAAGCCCCCTACAGCGCCTCGATCACCGCGGCCCGCACCTCGGGCGGCTGCGCCTCCAGCGCTCCGGCGATCCGCTTAAGCGCGCCGCGGAGATCATAGACCTGGTCGAGCAACGACAGCACGACCGGCATCGCCTCCTCGCCGAGGGCCATGTCGTGGCGCAGCTCGCGGATCAGGCGCACGCGCGCGACGTCGATCTCGCGAAATTCCCACACGTTGCCCGCCGAATCGGGCTGCACCCAGCCGCGCTCGACCCAGCTGATCAGCTCCGGGGGGTGAAGGTCGCCGAGGAGCGCGATGACGGCCTCGATCCGCATCATTCCACCTCCAGCTCCGCACGCGGGTCGGCCGCGTGGCGCGGTTCCCAGGTCTTGAGAAACGCCGCCAACTCGGGCTCCTCGCCCGGCGGCAGCACGACCCGCAAAACCACGTATTGATGCCCGCCGTTGATGCCGCGCCCGCGCAGCCGCAGCCGTGTGCCGGTGCCCGAGCCCGGCGGGATGGTCAGCCGAACCTTGCCCTTGATCGTCGGCACCTCCAGCGCCGCGCCCAGCACCGCTTCGCGCACCGTGATCGGCAGGTCCAGCACGACGTCGTCGCTGTCGCGGCGGAAGAACGGGTGCGGCGCGACCGTCACCTCCACCAGTGCGTCGCCGGGCGGTCCCTCGCCGTGCCCCGGGTAACCCTGGCCCTTCAGGCGCAGGATGTGCCCGTCATGCACGCCGGGGGGGATGCGCACGTCGAGCGTGCGCCCGTCAGGCAGCGTCACGCGCCGCGTCGTGCCGTTGGTGGCATCGAGGAAGCCGATCGTCAGCGTGTATTGTGCATCCGCCCCGCGCATCGCGAACCCGCCCCGCCCCTCGCGTTGGCGAAAGGCGGCGCCAAGGATGTCACCGAGATCGTCGGCGTCGAAGCCGGGCTGGGCGCGGTATTTCTGCCGCCCCGCCGTCTCGGCGAAGTCGCGCCAGGTCGGCTGGCGCGGCGTCTCGTTGCCTTGCGCGTCGATCTCGCCGCGGTCGAAGCGGGCGCGCTTGTCGGCGTCGGACAGGATGTCGTTGGCGGCGTTGATCTGCTTGAACCGTTCCGCCATCTCCGGCTTGCCGGGATTGAGGTCCGGGTGGAACCGTTTGGCGAGCTTGCGATAGGCGGCGCGGATCGCGGCCTCGTTGGCGTCGCGCTTGACGCCGAGTGTCTCGTAGGGGTCGCTCGCCATGCGTCAGGCGCCGGTCCAGACGGGCGGCCGCTTGTTCAGGAAGGCGTCGATCCCCTCGGCCGCGTCGGCGGCCAGCATGTTGCGGACCATCACCTCCGAGGTGTGCCGGTAGGCGTCGGCGAGACCCATCTCCGCCTGCGCGTAGAACGCCTCCTTGCCGATCGCCAGCGTCAGCGGGCTCTTCGCGGCGATCCCCTCGGCCAGTTCCGCCGTGGCCTCGTCCAGCTGGGCGAGCGGCACCACCCGGTTCACCAGCCCGATCTCGCGCGCGCGATGCGCATTGATCAGGGCGCCGGTCAGCAGCATCTCCATCGCCGCCTTGCGCCCGACGGCACGCGTCAGCGCGACCATCGGGGTCGAGCAAAACAGGCCGATGTCGACCCCCGGCGTCGCGAAGCGCGCATCCTCGGCCGCGACGGCCAGATCGCAGGTCGCCACCAACTGGCACCCGGCCGCCGTGGCGATGCCGTGGACCCGGGCGATGACCGGCTTGGGCAGCCGTACCACGGCGAGCATCAGGCGCGAGCAGGCGGCGAACGTCGCCTCATGCGCGGACCGCCCGGACTGGGCGCGCATCTCCCGCAGATCGTGTCCCGAGCAGAACCCCGGCCCGGCGCCGCCGATCACCACCACCTTCACGGCGGGATCGCCGGCGATGCGGCCCAACTCGGCTTCGAGCGCGGCCATCAGGCCCATCGAGAGCGCGTTGCGCGCGCCGGGCCGATTGAGGGTGAGCCACGCGACCCCGTGCCGGTCGGCGCGGAGGAGGATGGCGTCGGTGGCGGATTGCGCGGTCATGCGTCGGCCCTTCGGATGTCGTCCCTCATTAGGGGCGTTTGAGCGCGTCCGGAAGGACGGCCGCGGTGCCATCCGGGTTGATGTCGAACACCAGGAACGTGAACGGCTCGGCGCCCGGATTGCCCCATTGGTGGACCAGGCCGAACGGCTCGTAGATCACGGAGCCCGGCGGCTTCGCCTCGGTCTTTCCGTCGACGGTGTTGGCGCCGGTTCCCGACACGACATAGTACAGGGCGGCGCCCGAGCGGTGGTGCGGCGGGTTCGAGGCCATCCCGGGCGGAAAGGTGATCCGCGAGAAGTTCAGATCGTAGGTGCCGGCTTTCAGATCAGGAATCGCAGCCGTCTGATAGAGTTTCCCGGCCGATGCCGCAGCGCTCGTTTGGTCCTGCCCGCCGGCCGGCATCAGCAAGAAGTGCAGGAACGTCGACGGGTTGCCGCCTTCGGCCGTCAGCGTCGCTTGCTGTCCCGCCGCCACGAACATCCCCTCTCCGGGCGAAAGCGTCCTGTCCACGCCGCCGACCGAGACCCGGGTCGATCCGGTCACCTGGTAGACGACCCCGCTGCCTCCCTGCGACGCGCTCGACTGGCCCGGCGTCAATGTCACGCTTACCAGCTTGAAACTGAGCGGCTCGGCCACGACCGTCGGCAGCGTGGTCGCGGCGATCACTGTTCGGGTCGTCGCCGGAGGCGTCTGCGCCGCGGTTTGAGTGAGGGGCGACCCCAGGATCGCCATTGCCACGACGGACATGGTCATGCCCCGCATCTTCGTCTCCCACATTACGCGGACGGCCAACGTAGGGCCGGCCAGCAACCGTGTCACGGGTCAGCGGTTGGCGACTCGCAAACGCTCCTGATAGCGTTCGCGAGTGCCGAGCTTCAGACTGGAACGACAGGCAGGCGGCCTCGTGGCCGGGGTCGATGAGGTCGGGCGTGGCCCCCTGGCCGGGCCGGTGCTGGCGGCCGCGATCGTGTTCCCGAGGGGGGTGCCGCGCCGGCTCGCCGTGCTTATCGATGACTCGAAGCGGCTTACCGCCGAGCAACGCCTCGCTGCCTTTGCCGCCATCCACGCCTCGGGATGCGCCGAGATCGGCGTCGGTGCCGCTTCGGTGGCCGAGATCGAGCGACTGAACATCCTGCACGCGGCGTTGCTGGCCATGTGCCGGGCGGTGGCGCGTCTGCCGCGTGCCCCCGATCTCGCGCTGGTGGACGGTAACCAGCCGCCCGCCTTGGCCTGCACGGTGCGCTGCGTGGTGGGCGGCGATGGGCTGTCGCTGTCCATCGCCGCTGCCTCGATTATCGCCAAGGTGCTGCGCGACCGGGCGATGACCCGGCTTGCGGTCCGCTTCCCCGGCTACGGCTGGGCGGAGAACGCGGGCTACGGCACGCCGGGCCACCGGGCGGCGTTGCGACGGCTTGGTCCCACCCCGCATCACCGCCCGGCGTTCGGGGAGGTGCGGCGGATGGCGGAAGACCTCGAAGTCGCAGCCCTTGGCGCCGATTGACGCGGCGCGGACGGCCGGCTCACGATAGCGCTATGCCGACGCCGCCGGAGAGACGTGGAAATCGTCCGTGAACTGCCGCTCGACCAGGTGCTGCTCGGCGATTGCATCACGCATCTGCGGATGCTGCCGCCGGCCTCGGTGCATTGCGTCTTCGCGGACCCGCCGTACAACCTCCAGCTGCGTGGCGAGTTGCGCCGGCCCGACGACAGCCTGGTGGACGGGGTCGATGACGACTGGGATCGCTTCGTCGATTTCGCCGCCTATGACGCCTTCACCCGCGAGTGGCTAGGCGAGTGCCGGCGCGTCCTGCGCAAGGACGGCACGCTGTGGGTGATCGGCGCCTACCATAACATCTTCCGTATCGGCGCGGCCTTGCAGGATCTCGGTTTCTGGCTGTTGAACGACGTGGTGTGGCGCAAGGCCAACCCGATGCCGAACTTTCGCGGCCGGCGCTTCACCAATGCCCACGAGACGCTGATCTGGGCCGCCCGCCAACGCGATTCCCGGCATCGCTTCAACTATCAGGCAATGAAGGCACTGAACGATGACCAGCAGATGCGCAGCGACTGGTTCCTGCCGCTGTGCACCGGCGCCGAGCGGCTGCGCAACCAGCACGGGCTGAAGCTGCACCCGACGCAGAAGCCCGAGGCGCTGCTGCACCGCGTGCTGCTGGCCTCGACCTCGCCGGGCGACATCGTCCTCGATCCGTTCCTCGGCACCGGCACGACGGCGGCGGTGGCGAAGCGCCTGCACCGCCACTTCATCGGGATCGAGCGTCACCCCGCCTACGTGGAGGCGGCGCTGGGGCGCATCCGGCGCACCCGCGCCGCCCCGGATGACGGAGTGGCAACCGCGCCGACGAAGCGGGAGACGCCGCGCATTCCGTTCGGCAGCCTGGTGGAGCGGGGGATCGTCACGCCCGGC
Source organism: Acetobacteraceae bacterium (assembly GCA_039938035.1). Classification (GTDB taxonomy): domain Bacteria; phylum Pseudomonadota; class Alphaproteobacteria; order Acetobacterales; family Acetobacteraceae; genus DATFDN01. The sequence continues at coordinate 8,888 of JBDTFI010000111.1, forward strand.
ACGCGCCTGACCGACCGGCAGAAGAAGGTGAGCGCGACGGTCGCCCCGGACGGCTCGGTGGTGGCGGCGGGCGTCCGTGGGTCGATCCACCAAGTAGGGGCCGCGGTTCAGAACGCGCCGTCGTGCAACGGCTGGACGTTCTGGCACATCGAGCGCGACGGCGCCCTGATGCCGATCGATCGGCTGAGGACGGAGCTTGCGGCGGCGCCGCCATAAGGCGCCACCGCCGCCCGGTGTCACTTCACCGAGGAAAACGACGTCGGCTGCAACATCTCGTTCGTGACGCGGGCGACGATCGCGCCGTTCGCCTCGGTCTTGGCGCGCGCCGACAGCCAGTCAGGATCGGCGCCGAAAGCGTTCCATTTCTTCTCGCGGTCAGCGAGGGATTCCCATTGCAGCAGGTAGTACAGGCGCTGGTTGTTCTTGCCGATCAGCGTGGTCCAGAACCCGGCCTGCTTGATGCCGTGCTTCTCCCACAGCTTCAGCGTGATGGTGTCGAACCGCTTGAGCAGGTCCGGCAGCCGGCCCGGCACGCAGTCGTAGACGCGCAGCTCATGGATCATCAGAAATCCTCCCGTTGATCGGCCAAGGCTAGAACCGTTCCACCCAGGGCCGCAACTCGACCTCCGACGTCCAGGCGCTGCGCTTCTGGTTCAGCACGTGCCAGTAGGTCTCGGCGATGGCGTCGGGGTCGAGCATGGAATCCGGGGCGTCCGTCGGCTCCGTTCGGCCCGGATTGCGGATGCCGCCGTCGATCACGAAATGCGCGACATGCACGCCCTTCGGCTGCAACTCGCGCGCCATGCTCTGCGCCAGCCCGCGCAGCGCGAACTTGCCCATCGCGAAGGCCGCCGATTGCGGATAGCCCTTCACCGACGCCGAAGCCCCGGTGAACAGGATCGCGCCACGCCCAGCCGGTACCATCAATCGGGCCGCCTGCTGGCCGACCAGGAATCCGCCGAACGCGGAGACCGCGATGGCGCGCGCCACCGCGTCGGCGATAAGGTCGACAAACGGCCCGCCCGCCCGGGCGCTAGCGTTGTAGATCACCACGTCGGGCGCGCCGAGCGAGGCGACGACGGCGTCGAACAAGCCGGCGACCTCCTCGGGCTCGGATGCTTCGCAGGCGAAGGATGCCGCGCCGGTCTCGGCGCACAGCGCGGCGAGCTTGTCGGGATTGCGCGCGGCCAACGCGACCTGGACGTTGTTGCGCGCCAGCAGCCGCGCGAGCGAGGCTGACAGCCCGCTGCCGGCGCCGACGATGAGGGCGAAACGAGGCTCCATTGCGGTGCGCTCCTAGGAATCGGGTTATCAAAGCACGCCTGGACGTCGTCCAGAAGCCACGCGACAGTGCGCGCCAAACAAGAGGGTCTGTCCATGTTCGGTCTGATGCAGGGCCATCCACTGCTGATCTCGTCCATCCTCACGCACGCTGCCCGGCACCACCCGAACGGCGAGATTGTCGCGCGCACCAGCGACGGGGCGACGCATCGGACGAACTGGGCGGGGATCGAGCGTGAGGCGCGGCGCCTGGCGCGGGTGTTGCAAAACCTGGGCGTCCAGGCGGCGGACCGGGTGGGGACTCTCGCGTGGAACGACCACCGGCACCTGACGATCTACTACGCGGCACCGGGCATGGGCGCGATCTGTCACACGGTGAACCCGCGCCTGTCCGACGACGACGTCGCTTACATCATCCACCATGCGCAGGACCGGGTGGTGTTCTTCGACCCGAGCTTCGCGGCGCTCGTCGAGCGGATCGCCCCCCACGTCGCGGACTCCGTGCAGGCGATGGTGGCGATGTGCCCGCCGGGCCAGGTGCCGGCGATTACCTTGCCCGCCGGGATGCGGCTGCTGTGCCACGACACGCTGATGGAAGCCGCAGACGACAACTACGACTGGCCGAGCTTCGAGGAGAACACCGCGTCCTCGCTCTGCTACACCTCGGGCACGACGGGACGACCCAAGGGCGTGCTGTACAGCCATCGCTCTACGGTGTTGCACGGCTACGCGCTCAACATGGCCGACTGCATGGGGCTGCGCGCGGTGGACCGGGTGATGCCGGTGGTGCCGATGTTTCATGTCAACGCCTGGGGGATGCCGTACGGCGCGGCGATGGCGGGCGCGTCGCTGGTGATGCCGGGGCCGCACCTGGACGGGGCGAGCGTCGCGCGGCTGATGAACGAGGAGAGGGTCACCTTCTCGGCCGGCGTCCCGACCGTGTGGCTGGGGTTGCTGCAGTACCTGCGCGCGAGCGGGGAGCGGCTGGCGACCGTCAAGCGCATCGTCACCGGCGGATCGGCCTGTCCGCCGATCCTGATCGAGGCATTCGGCGCGGAATACGGCGTCAGCGTCGAGCACGCCTGGGGCATGAGCGAGATGAGCCCCCTCGGCACCTTCAACAGCCCCAAGCCGGCGCATGAGGGGTTGGACGCTGCGGGGCTCTTGCGGCTCGGCCTCAAGCAGGGGCGCGTGCTGTTCGGCGTCGACATGAAGATCGTCGGCGATGACGGGCGGGACCTGCCCTGGGACGGCGTCGCGTTCGGCGACCTGAAGGTGCGCGGGCCGTGGGTGTGCAGCGCCTATTACGGAGAGCCGCCGGGCACCGCGCTCGACGCCGACGGCTGGTTCGCCACCGGCGACGTCGCCACCATAGACGGCGACGCGATGATGGAGATTACCGACCGGTCCAAGGACGTGATCAAGTCGGGCGGGGAGTGGATCAGCTCGATCGCGCTCGAGAACATCGCCGTCTCCCATCCCGATGTGGCCGAGGCGGCGGTGGTGGCGGCGGTGCATCCGAAATGGGACGAACGGCCGGTTCTGGTCGTTGTCCCCCGCAAGGGCGCGACGATCGACCCGGAAGCGGTGCTCGCGCTCTACGCGGGCAAGGTCGCCAAATGGTGGTTGCCCGACGCGGTCGTGGTGGCGCAGGAACTGCCGCACACCGCGACCGGCAAGGTACAGAAGCTCGTGCTACGCGCACGATACCGCGATTACCTGACCGGGAAGACGGAGGATTGAGATGCGGGCGGGATCCGCGGGAGTGCTGAAGCAGCTCTCACTCGAGTTGCCGGCGCTGGTGCGCAACGCGGCCCCGGTCATAGCGGCAGTGCAAGCGGGTCTTGGCCATGCCAGCGGGTTCATCTGGGCGCCGGGAACTCTCGTTACCTCCATGCGGGCGACCGGGGAAGCAAGCGTTCTGTTGCCCGGCGGCCGTTCCGTTCGTGCCCAGCCTCTCGAAACGTCCGAGGACGTAGGCATCGCCGCGTTCCGGGTGGCCATGCCGGGTCGGGAACCCGTGCTGCTCCCCCAGGCCGGGGACCTTGCGCCGGTGGGCTCCCTTGTACTGGCAATCGGTGCCGCCTCGGACGCCAGCCCGACGGCGCGGCTCATGATGGTGTCCGGCGCGGCCGTGGACGGCGTGCGGCTGGATGGTCCGCTCGATATGGAGGCGGAGGGCGGGCCGGTGCTCGATGCCGGGGGGCGGCTGCTCGGGATGGCCCTCGTGGCGTCCGACGGCGGTTGCGTGTTGCTCGGCGTCGCGGCGATCGCGCGTGCCCTGGCGCCCCCGCCTCCGGGCTGGATCGGCGTGGCCTTCCAACCGACGCTCGTTCCGCTGGCGATGCGCGAGGAGGCGGGGCAGGACACGGCACGGCTTATCGTGCATGTGACCCATGGCGGGCCGGCGGAGGGTGCAGGGCTGATTGCGGGCGACATCGTGCTGACGCTGGATGGGATCGGCATGACCGGAACAGGCACGTTGCGCGGCTTTCTGGCCGGCGCGCGCCCGGGGCGGGAGATCACGGCGCGCCTGGTGCGGGGCGGGCGCATCGAGACGACGAGGATGATCGTGCAGGCCGACCCCAACCCTTCCTGACAAGGGCTATCTGGCGCGGGGAGGGCGGCGGCCGCTATACCCGCCTGCACATCGAAGCCGAGGCCTCCATGCCGCCGATCGACGTCAGGACCGAGCCGGGCTGCTATCGTCACTGGCGCCTGGCCTTCGACGGGCCGCTCGCGACCTTGACGATGGACGTCGATCCGGCGGGCGGTCTGTTCGAGGGGACCGAGCTGAAGCTCAATTCCTACGACCTCGGCGTCGATATCGAGTTGGCCGACGCCGTCCAGCGGCTGCGTTTCGAGCATCCGGAAGTGCGCTGCGTCGTGCTTGAATCGGGCAAGGAGAACGTGTTCTGCGCCGGCGCCAACATAAGGATGCTCGGCAAGGCGCCGCACGCGCACAAGGTCAATTTCTGCAAGTTCACCAACGAGACGCGGCTCGCGATGGAGGACGCCTCGGCGTGCTCGGGTCAGCGCTACCTCGCCGCCCTCGGCGGTCCGGCGGCGGGCGGCGGGTATGAGCTGGCGGAGGCCTGCGACTGGATCATGCTGATCGATGACCGCCGCTCGGCGGTGTCGCTGCCGGAAGTCGCGCTGCTCGGCGTACTGCCGGGCACGGGCGGGCTGACCCGGTTGACCGACAAGCGCCGGGTCCGCCGCGATCGTGCCGACGTGTTCTGCTCCACCGAGGAGGGGGTGCGCGGGGGGCGCGCGGTCGAGTGGCGGCTGGTCGATGAAGTGGTGCCCCCCAGCGCCTGGCGGGCGCGGGTGCGGTCCCGGGCACTGGCGTTGGCCCAAGACTCCGATCGTCCCGACACGGCGCGCGGCATCGTGTTGACGCCGATCGCACGCATAATGGACGCGGACTCGCTTACCTACCCGTTCGTGCGGGTCGCGCTGGACCGTGCGCGCCGGCGCGCCACGGTCACGGTGCTCGGCCCGGATACGGTACTTCCGGCCGATCTCGCCGCCATCCATGCGGCGGGCGCCGCGTTCTACCCGCTCGCGCTGGCGCGTCAGCTCGACGACGCGATCCTGCATTTGCGGCTGAACGAGCCGATGCTCGGTCTCCTGGTATTGCGCGCCGAGGGCGATCCGGCCCGGGTGCTGGCGGCCGACGCGCTGCTGTCGGCGCATTCGGACGATTGGCTGGTGCGCGAAATCCGGCTGCTGTGGAAGCGCGTCCTCAAGCGGGTGGATATGACCGCGCGCAGCCTGGTCGCGCTGATCGAGCCGGGGTCGTGCTTCGCCGGCACCCTGGCCGAGCTGGTGTTCGCCGCCGATCGGTCCCTGATGCTGGCGGGGACGCGCAAGGGCGACAACCGCGGGCCGGCGACGCTCGGGCTTTCGACGCTTAATTTCGGCGCCTATCCGATGGGCAACGGGCTGACCCGCCTGGAGACGCGGTTCCTGGGTGAGCCGGATAGCGAGGAGCGGGCGCGCGAGCGGATCGGCGAAACCCTGGACGCCGAAGCCGCCGAGACGCTGGGGTTGGTGACGGCCACTCCCGACGAGGTGGACTGGGACGACGAGGTGCGCTTCCTGCTCGACGAACGCGCCTCGTTCTCGCCCGATGCGCTGACCGGGCTGGAGGCCAATCTGCGGTTTGCCGGGCCGGAGACGATGGAGACGCGCATCTTCGGCCGGCTGAGCGCGTGGCAGAACTGGATCTTCCAGCGCCCGAACGCCGTCGGCGAGGCGGGCGCGTTGAAGCTGTACGGAAGCGGCACCCGCCCGGCGTTCGACCCCGGACGGACATGATCCAGGGAGGCTCACGATGCCCGACGGCATGACGGTCGACTATAGCGGCCTGATCCCCAACAACATCGACCTGAACGGCGATGCGAGGGTCCGCAAGGCGCTGGAGACGTGGCATCCCGGCTACATCGACTGGTGGAAGGCGATGGGGCCGGAGGGGTTCCAGTCCAACCTCGTCTATCTGCGTACGGCGGTCGGCGTCGATCCGGCCGGGTGGGCGAAATTCGGCTTCGTGCAGATGCCCGACTACAAATGGGGCATCCTGCTCGCCCCCGCCGTCGAGGGCCGCACGATCCCGTTCGGCGCGCACAAGGGCGAGCCCGCATGGCAGGAAGTGCCGGGCGAATACCGCGCCATGCTGCGCCGGCTGCTGGTGATCCAGGGCGACACCGAGCCTGCTTCGGTCGAGCAGCAACGCCATCTCGGCGCTACCGCCCCGTCGCTCTACGACATGCGCAACTTGTTCCAGGTGAACGTGGAGGAGGGCCGCCACCTCTGGGCGATGGTCTATCTGCTCCAGAAGTATTTCGGCCGGGACGGGCGCGAGGAGGCGGAGGAGCTGCTGCGCCGCCGCTCGGGCGATGCCGACAGCCCGCGGATGCTCGGCGCGTTCAACGAGGTGACGCCCGACTGGCTGAGCTTCTTCATGTTCACGACGTTCACCGATCGCGACGGCAAGATGCAGCTGGCGGCGCTGGCGCAATCAGGCTTCGATCCGCTGAGCCGCACCTGCCGCTTCATGCTGACCGAGGAGGCGCACCACATGTTCGTGGGGGAATCCGGCGTCGGTCGCATCATCGAGCGCACCTGCCAGGCGATGCGCGAAGCCGGCATCGCGGACCCGCATGACATCGAGCGGGTGCGCGCCCTGGGAGTGATCGACCTGCCGACGATCCAGCGGAAGATCAACCTGCACGTCTCGCTGACGCTCGACCTGTTCGGCAACGAGATCAGCACCAATGCGGCGAACGCGTTCAACGCCGGGCTGAAGGGGCGCTACCGTGAGGACAAGCTGACCGACGACCATGTGCTCGCCAGCGACACCTATCCGGTCCTGCGCCCGCGCGACGGCGCGATCGTGCGTGAGGACGTACCGGCGCTGTCGTCCCTCAACATGCGGCTGCGCGACGATTTCGTGACCGACGCGAGCGGCGGGGTGGGGCGGTGGAACCGGATCATCGAGAAGGCGGGGATCGCGTTTCAGCTCCGCCTGCCGCATGTCGCCTTTAATCGTCGGATCGGCGAGTTCGCCTCGATCCAGGCCGACCCCGAGGGCGTGGTGCTCGACGCTGCCTCCTGGGGGCGCCGGCGGTCGGAGTTCCTGCCGTCCGCCGAGGACGGCACGTTCATCCAGGGACTGATGCGTCCGGTGCACGAGATCGGCGGCTTCGCGTCATGGATCGCGCCGCCCAAGGCGGGGATCGACGGCAAACCGGGAGATTTCGAGTACGTGCGGCTGCACGATTCCTGAGCCGGCGCTCAGTCCCCGAACTCGCGCCTGACCGACGCCGAGTGCTCCCCGATCGCCGGCACCGGCCCGAGGTCGCGCGGGCCGTCGGAGGCCAGCACGGGCGGGGCCGCGATCGACACCGTACCGTTCGGCGTGCCGACCGCGGCGCGGCGCAGCGCCGGGTGGTGGGAAAACGCGGCGACATCGTTGACGAAGCCAAACGCGATGTTGGCGGCCTGTAGACGTTCCGCCGCCGCTTCGCGGGTCAGGGTGGCGAAGACCGCCGCGATGTGGCCGTCCACCATCGGGCGATGCGCGACGCGGATCACGTTCGTCTCGAACCCGGGCCGCTTCGGCAGATCCGGCTCGTTCAGGAACAAGGCGCAGAAGCTCGCCCATTCGCGCTCGTTCTGGATGGCGATCAGCACCAGCGCGCCGTCGGCGAGCGGGAATGCTCCATAGGGGCAGATCGAGGGATGCGCGAGGCCCATGCGCGCCGGTGCCTTGCCGGTGCCCTCGAAGAACAGCAGCGGCACGTTCATCCAGTCGGCCATGCCGTCGAACAGGCTGACCGCGAGGCCCTTGCCGTGCCCGGTGATGCCGCGCTCGATCAATGCCTCCAGAATCCCGGCATGGGCGGCCATGCCGCAAGCGATGTCGCACGCGGAGACGCCGACGCGCCCCGGCCCGGCAGGGTCGCCGGTGATCATCGCCAGGCCGGATTCGGCCTGCACCAGCAGGTCGTATGCCTTCATGGTGGCGTAGGGGCCGGTCTCGCCGTAGCCGGAGATATCGACCGTGATCAGCCGCGGGTATCGCGCTCGCAGGTCCGCCGACCCGAAGCCCGCCCGTGCCGCCGCGCCCGGGGCGAGGTTCTGGATGAACACGTCGCCACGCGACAGAATGCGATGCAGCAACGCGGCGTCGGCCGAGTTCTTGATGTCAGCGACCAGGCTCTGCTTGCCGCGGTTGAGCCAGACGAAATAGCTCGACTGGCCCTTCGCCGCGGTGTCGTAGCCGCGCGCGAAATCGCCCTCCGGCCGCTCCACCTTGATGACGCGGGCGCCGGCGTCGGCGAGGCGCGAACTGGCGTAGGGCGCGGCCACGGCCTGTTCGATCGACAGGACGAGCAGGCCGGAGAGGGGAGAAGTCATCCTGGCATCTCCGCCCCCTCACCCGGCGCTTCGCGCCGACCTCTCCCAAAGGGCGAGGTAGACCCTTCACCTCTCCC
>JBDTFI010000112.1:0-3983 GCA_039938035.1 Acetobacteraceae bacterium
CTCCGCGATCATCATCGTGGAGGCATACGTGTTCGCCGAAGGCATCGTCGGCATGATCGACGCATCGACCACGCGCAGCCCTTCCATCCCATGCACCAGCAGCCGGTCATCGACCACCGCCATCGGATCGCTCGCCGGTCCCATGCGCGCGGTGCCGATCAGGTGGTACGAGGTGGAGCCGTATTGGCGCGCGAATCCCAGCAGCTCGTCATCGCCTTGCACCCGGTCGCCGGGCAGCGTCTCGTGGTCGAAATACGCGGCCAGTTGCGGCATGCGCAGCAGCCGGCGCGCCAGCTTCATGCCGGCGAGCAGCACCCGGCGGTCCATCGGGTCGGCGAGGTAGTTGGGCTGGATCGCCGGGTCCTCGAACGGGTCGGCGGAGCGGGCGCGGACGTAGCCCGTGCTCTCCGGTCGGTGCTGCCAGACGCCGCAGGTCATGCCGGGATATTCGTCGAGCAGGCCGACGAAGCCTTCCTTGTAGCTCGCCGGGCTGAAAACGCCTTGCAGATCGGCGAAATCGAGGCTGTCGTCGGACTTCCAGAACCAGTGGATCAGTGACGGGCTCAGCGCCAGGATCGAGGGTCGTCCCATGACCCAGCGCGCGATCTGCCCGACCAGCCCCATGCCGCGCGACAACTCGTTCATGGTGCCGATCCCGCGCACGCGGGCGACGAATCGCACCGAGTAGTGGTCGCGGAAATTCTCGCCCACGCCGGGCAGTTCGTGGATCACCGGAATCCCCAGCGCACCCAGCAGCCCGGCCGGGCCGACGCCGGAGGTTTGCAGCAGCTTCGCGGTGTTCACGGTGCCAGAGGCGACGATCACTTCGCGTCGTGCGCGCACCTCGTTCGTCTGCGTCCGATCACGGTCGTTCACGTACCGCACGCCGATGGCGCGCTTGCCCTCGAACAGGATCGACGCGGCGCGGGCGTGCGTCCGCACGTCGAGCCCGCGGGCGCGCGCGGGATGGAGGAACACGCGCGCCGCGCTCTGCCGATACCCCTTGTGGATGGCGCGCTGGAAGTAACCCACGCCCTCCTGGCTTTGCGCGTTGTAGTCGAGGCAACGCGGAATCCCCATGCCCTCGGCGCCGTCGATGAAGGCCTCGCAGATCGGGTGGATCCAGTCGATGTCGGTGACCGGCAGAGCGCCCTCGCTGCCGTGATAGCGCGCATCATGCAGGCCGAGCCGGCGCTCGGTGCGCTTGAAATAGGGCAGCACGTCGGCGTACCCCCAGCCGCGATTGCCGCGCTGCGCCCAGCTGTCGAAATCGGCGCGCTGGCCGCGATTGTAGACCATGCCGTTGATCGAACTGGACCCGCCCAGGGTGCGCCCCTGCGTGGTCGGGATGCGCCGCCCGGCCGTGCCTTCGCCAGGTTCGGTCTTGAACTGCCACGTGTAATCCGGGTTGAACAGCATCTTGATGAAGCCGCCCGGAACATGGATGAACGGATGGCGATCGGGTGGCCCCGCCTCCAGCACGCACACGCGTACACCGCCGTTTTCGGTCAGCCGGTTCGCGAGCACCGAGCCGGCGGCGCCGCTGCCCACGATCACGTAGTCGAACTCGTCCGACAACGAGTTGTCCGTGGCCATGCGTCCTCCCGATTTCGCGAGTTTGCTCCCGCGCGCGATCATCCTAGTCTGGCTTCCAAGGCTAGGCCAAGGCATCGGAGGATCCGCTTGGAATACGTGTGCGATGCGCCGGACGGCATGACCTGGTTCCGCCTGATGACGGAGGGCGAGGCGGCGGCGGAATCGGCGGAGCTGGGCCACGCCGTCGAGAAATACTATCGCCGCGAACGCGAGCGGGCGGCGGAGAGTTTCGTGCCGGTCTCCACCGTCCTCTTCGAGCAGGCGATCGGGCTGGAGGCGCATATCAGGCGCGAGATGCCGCTGTTCGCGACGCTCCGCGACGAGGACGGCGTGGGCCACGCGACCGCCATGCTGCCGCCGGGCGGGCACGCCGATCGTGGGTTCACCTCGATCGTCGTCGGGCCGGCCAACGGCGACCCCTACCCGCGCCACGGTCCGGCCATCCGGGCGCTGGGCGACCATTTCGGCCTGACCTTGGATCGCGCCCGCTGCTACCCTTATCGTCGCTAGGATCGCTGGAGGATCGCCATGACCACACTCGACCAGTTCGCCGCAGACACGAAGCGCCTGCTGCGCGACAACCCGGGAACCGAGGGAAGGAAGAAGGTCTGCGCGCTGGTGGCCGAGGTGCTGAAAGACAAGGCGTTCGTCGAGGCCGCCATCCGCCCCGACGGGCCGGAGCGGAAGGTGCTCTACGAGGACAAGGAACTTGGCTTCACCATCCTGGCGCACGCTTACCAGGGCGCCAAGAACAGCAACCCGCACGATCACGGCCCGACCTGGGCGATCTACGGCCAGGCCTCGGGCGAGACGGTGATGACCGACTGGGAGTGCCTCGCGCGGGCGACCGAGACGACGCACGGCAAGGCACGCCGCCTGCACGACTACACGCTGAAACCGGGAATGGCCTATCTGTACGAGCCGGGCGTGCTGCACTCGCCGCGCCGGGACGGTGCGACGAGGCTGCTGCGGATCGAGGGCGTCAACGTCGAGAAGATCCGCCGTTTTCCCTACGATGCGGTGGAAGACGTCAGCCCTGATATCATCAAGGCTGGGGCGGAATGATCGCCTGAACAGCGTCCCAGCGCGAACCACGGCGGATGCCTCCGTCCGCTTCCACCTCCAGACCGGACTGTCGGCCGAGGAACTCGGGCTGCTGTGGCGTGACCTGGAGGCGCGGGCCGACATCACGTTTTTCCTGAGCTGGGACTGGATGGGCGCGTGGATCGCCGAGCTTGAGACGAAGCCGCTGGTGCTGGTGGGCGAGGCGGGCGGCGCGCTGGTGCTGCTGGCCCTGCTGGTCCCCCGGCTGCGCCGCGAGGCAGCGGGCGCCATCCGGGTGCGTGGGCTGCACCTGCACGCCACCGGACGTGAAGAGATCGACGTGATCGCGCACGAGTACAACGGCTTCCTGGTCGATCGCGCCTGGGCCGGACGGGCCGATGCCGCCGCTACCGCGTGGCTGCTCGGTCAGCGGGTCGGCCCGCATCGCTTCGACGAACTGCATATCAAGGACGTCGTCGCCGAGCAGGCGCCGGTGCTGACGCCGCCCGGAGCGCTCGCGCGGGAGCTGTCGCGCAAGCCGTCCTGGCGCGTCGATCTCGACGCCGTGCGCACCGGCGGAACGGCCTATCTCGACACGCTCAGCGCCAATACGCGCCAGCAAATTCGCCGGGCGATGCGACTCTATGAGGAGCGCGGCGCGCTGAGGGCCGAGCGCGCGCCGGATGCGCCCACCGCGCTCGCATGGCTGGATGCGCTGGCGGCGTTGCACCAGCGCCATTGGGAGGCGCGCGGCAAGCCCGGCGGCTTCGCCTTTCCGTTCTTCGTCCGCTTCCAGCGCCGGTTGGTCGGCGCGTGCGTGCCGCGCGGCACGGCGGAAATCGTGCGGGTGAGCGCGGGGGCTCAACCGATCGGCTATGTGTACAACTTGATATTGCGCGGCCACGTCCTGGCGTTCGTCACCGGCTTCGTCGCCGAGGGCGATGGCCGGCTCAAGCCGGGGCTGGTGAGCCACGCGCTGTGCATCCAGCGCCATCTCGCCGAGGGCGCCCGGCTCTACGACTTCATGGCCGGCGCGTATCGTTACAAGGCAAGCCTCGGCCAGCCCGGGGCGGAGCTGGTTTACGTGCAGATGCAGCGCCGCACCGCCATGACCACGTTCGAGCAGGCGGCCCGGAGAGTGTGGGAGAGAGTGCGGGGGTGATGCCGACGATGTGAAGGTGACTCTCAATTTTCATCCATCCGATTGCCAAGTGCCAATTGACTTTGGAAGGTGTGTCGGGATAATTACCCCGAACTTAGAAGGATCCGTCGTAATGAAAATCCTGCGCGCGTGGAGTCTGCTGCCGCTTCTGGGATTGCTGGCGGGAGCGAACACCGCCGTC
>JBDTFI010000113.1:0-10076 GCA_039938035.1 Acetobacteraceae bacterium
GAGTGGCGGCTTCGCTGCGACCTGGCGGCGGTGTTTCGGATCGCCGCGCGGCAGGGCTGGAACGAGCAGATCGGCAACCACAACTCGCTGATGCTGCCAACGCGCGAGGGGCAGGCGCCACTGTTCCTGATCAACCCGCGCGGATTGTTGTTTCAGGAGGTGACGGCGAGTTCGCTGATCGTGTGCGAGCTCGACGGGCGGGTGGTGCGCGGGACCGGGGAGCTACGGAAGGTCGCGTTCCATATCCACGCGCGCATCCACATGGCGCGGCCCGACGCCGCTTGCGTGCTCCATGTGCATCCGCGTTGGCTCACCGCGCTGTCGCTGCTGGAGCAGCCGGAGTTGGCGCTGGCGCACCACAACAACCTGCTGCTGAACGATCGGGTAGCCGTTGACCTGGGAGGTGACGAGCCAGCGGGGGACGTCGCGGAGGGCGATCGCATGGCGCGGGTGATGGGTGCGAAGACGATCCTGGTGATGGCGAGCCACGGCGTCACGGTGACCGGGCCGAGCGTCGCGGATGCGTTCGACGAGTTGTTCATCGCCGAGCGGACCTGCATGTACCAAATGACGGCGATGAGCACCGGACAGCCCCTGCGCCGGCTGCCGGACGGGGGGCGGCGGCGTTGGCACGGTGCCTGGGGCGAGCGGGTCGATGCCCGCCTCCACCTCGACGCATGGCGCCGGGTGCTCGACCGCGAGGAACCGGAGTACGCGGGCTAGACCCAGGCGCGTTCGCGCGGCGGGTGAGGCGCCGGTCGGTTCAAGTGATGATGAACGCTTGTGCCCACAAATCCTGTTCGCAACTGCGAAAGATGTCCACGAATGCTGCACCTGCGAAGGGCACTGTGTCCACAAATGCTGCACGTGCGAAGGCAGATATGTCCACAAATCCCGAGCCAGCGGCGTCGGTGTGTCCACATTCCCGGGTCCTGAAGGGGGTCTGCACGTCCGGATCACGCTAAGTCGGCGCCGCCGGAATCCCCTTCGTGGTCGAGTACTCGAAATGCAGCGCCTGTCCGGGATGGGCGATGGGATGGATCGCGTGGGCGGCCATCGCGGCTTCGCTGAAGCCCTGCAAGATCAGCTTCAGCTTGCCCGGATAGCTCGCCACATCGCCGATCGCGAACACGCCGGGCACGCTGGTCTGACACGTCGCGGAATCGACGCGGACGTGGTGCATCTCCAGGTCCATTCCCCAGGTGGCGATCGGGCCGAGGTCCATCGACAGGCCGAAGAAGGCGAGCAGCGCATTGGCTGGGAGGCGGCGGGACTCGCCCTTGAGGGTCGCGACCTCGACCTCGGACAGAATCCCATCGGTGCCGTGCAGAGCGGCGAGCTGGTACGGGATCACCATCTCGATTTCTCCGCGCGCCGCCGCCGCCTCGATCTGGGCGGCGGTCTCAGGCGCCGCGCGGAACTTGGGGCGGCGATGGACGACCGCGACCCGGGCGATGTCCTTGAGCGCGAGCGCCCAGTCGGCGGCGGAATCGCCGCCGCCGGCGATCACCACGCGCTTGCCACGGAAATCCTCGCGCCGGCGCACGTAGTACTGCACCGCACCGCTCGCCTCATAGGCGGGCAGGTCGGGGATGGGCGGGCGGTTGGGGCCGAACGCGCCGGCGCCCGCGGCGATCAGCACGGCCTTGGCGCGAACCTCGTCGCCTTGGTCCGTGCCGATGACGAATGCGCCGGCCTCGCCGCCCAGGCGCTCCACCCGCCGGCCCAGAAGGCGGGGCGCGGCGAAGGGGGTGATCTGGTGTTCGAGGCGGGCGACCAGTTCGCTGGCGGCGATCGAGGAGTGGGCCGGAATGTCGTAGATTGGCTTCTCGGGATAAAGCGCGGCGCATTGGCCCCCCGCCTCGCCCAATGCATCGATAAGGACGCTGGAGATCTTCAGCATTCCCAACTCGAACACGGCGAACAGGCCAACCGGGCCGGCTCCTATGATCGCGACATCGGTTTCCAGCGACTGGCTCATGGCAGCGACGTACGGCAGGTGACGCCACCGGGGCAAGCCATGGCAGAATGGCCGGCGATGAAGGATGTCGCCCGAGTCGTGGAGCTTGCCGACCTCGCCGCGACCGAAATGCTCGCGCGATGTGTCGCGGCCCAGGTGCGAGCGGGCGATGCGATCCTGCTGCAAGGCCCACTGGGCGCGGGCAAGACCGCGTTCGCGCGCGCCTTCCTGCGTGCTCTGGCCGGGGACCCGATGCTGGAGGTGCCGTCCCCGAGCTTCACCCTGGTCCAGACATACGCGACACAAGCCGGGCCGGTGCACCATTTCGACCTGTGGCGGCTGCACGGACCGGCTTCGCTCGCCGAGCTGGGTTGGGAGGATGCGCTGTCCGACATCGTGCTGGTGGAGTGGGCCGAGCGGCTGGGCGAGCGACGCCCCGACAATCCCCTGGTGCTGGATTTGTCGTTCGCCGAGGGCGAGGCGCGACGGGCACGGCTGAGCGGCTGGGCGGATCGGCTGGCGTCGTGAACCTTTTCACTATCCCGGCGCACATCCCCTTCCTCGACGCCATCGCCGCCGAGTGGCTGGACGCGAGCGCGAGCGGCAGCCCGATGGCGGCGGCGGACGGGCTGATCCTGCTGCCCACGCGCCGCGCCGCACGGTCGCTCGCGGATGCGTTCCTCCGGGCCGCGGACGGACGAGCCCTGCTGCTGCCGCGGATCACCGCGATCGGGGCGCTGGACGAGGCGCCGCTGACCCTGGCCGGCGCGCTTGACCTGCCCCCGGCGATCGAGCCCGCACGGCAGCTGGCGGCGCTGTCGCGGCTGATCCTGGCGATGGGCGGGCGTGACGGCGCGCCGCGCACCGCCGATCGCGCGTGGCGGCTCGCCGAGGAGTTGGCGGTACTGATGGATGAGGCGGAGCGCGCCGGGATCGATCTCGCCACGACGCTGCCCGACGCGGCCGACCCGGCCTTCGCGCAGCACTGGGCGCGGACCCTGGCGTTCTTGCGGATCGTGACCGAACACTGGCCGGGCTTTCTCGCCGAGCAGGGGGTGATGAACCCGGCGGCACGGCAGGTGGCGCTGATCGACGCGCAGGCGGCAAGCTGGGAGCGCGATCGGCCGGCGTATCGCGTGCTGATTGCCGGCGCGACCGCCGCGATCCCGGCTGTGGCGCGCCTTGCCGGAGTGGTCGCGCGGTTGCCGACGGGCTCCGTCGTGCTGGCGGGGCTGGACCAGGGATTGCCGGAGGCGGCCTGGGTGGCGCTGGAGCCGTCGCATCCACAGGCCGGGCTGGCTGCGTTGCTGCGCGCGCTGGGTGCCACGCGGGAAGACGTACGAGGATGGACGAGGTCGCGCGCCGGCGGCGTCCCGGCGAGCCGGAGCGAGGCGCTGCGCCGCGCGCTGCTGCCCGGCGCGGCGCTCGCCGATGACTGGACCGATCCGCGCCCGGCGGACATCGCGGGATTGTCGCGACTGGAAGCGGCCGATCAGCAGGAGGAGGCGGCTTCGATCGCGCTGATCCTGCGCGCTGCGCTGGAGGCGCCGGGCGCGCGTGCTGCGTTGGTCACCCCCGATCGCGCGCTCGCGGGCCGGGTCACGGCGGAACTGGGACGCTGGGGCATCGTCGCCGACGACAGCGCCGGGGAGGCGCTGGCGGAGACGCCGCCCGCGGTGTTCCTGCGACTGCTCGCGCGCGCCGTCGCCGACGAGTTGGCGCCGGTTGCGTTGCTGGCGCTGCTGAAGCACCCGCTGGCGGGAGCCGGCCTGACACCGGCGGCCTGTCGGACGGGGGCGCGGGCGCTGGAGCTGGCCTGTTTGCGGGGACCGCGGCCGGGTCCGGGGATCAGTGCCCTGCGGGCAGCACTCCGCAAGGTGCCTGACGCGGCGGCGCTCGACATGCTGACCCGGTTGGAAGAGTGCATCGCCCCGGCGTTGCGATTTGGCGCGACGCTGGCCTCGGCGCCGGGTGAAGCGATGGCCGGGCTGATCGAGGCTGCCGAGCGTCTGGCGAGGACCGAACTCGAAGCGGGCCCGGCGCGTCTGTGGGCGGGCGAGGAGGGCGAGGCGGTGGCGGCGCATCTGGGGGCGGTGCTGGAGGCGCTGGACCTCCTGCCCGCCCAGCCGCGCGACACAATGGCCGGGCTGCTCGACGCAGTGCTGGCGGGCGCTCCCGCTGTGCGGAGCCGGCGGGCGCTGCGGGGTCGCACCGGCGCGGAGCATCCGCGCATCTTCATCTGGGGACTGCTCGAGGCTCGGCTGCAGACCGTGGACGTGCTGGTGCTGGGAGGGCTAACCGAGGGCGTCTGGCCGCCCTCGACCGATCCCGGGCCGTGGCTCTCACGGCCGATGCGCGCACGCATGAAACTGCCTTCGCCCGAGGCGATGGTCGGGCAGGCCGCGCACGACTTCGTCAGCGCGGTGTGCGCCGCGCCGGTGGTTGTGCTGTCGTGCCCGCGCCGGCTGGACGGCGCCCCCACCGTGCCGGCGCGCTGGCTCACCCGGATCGAGATGTTCCTCGCGGGACGCGGGGCGGCGCTGCCCAGGCATCCGGCTTCGGGCTGGGCGCGGATGCTCGATCAGCCGGTGGCGCTGCGTCCGGTGCCACCCCCCTCCCCTCGACCACCGGTCTCCCGCCGCCCGCGCCAGTTGAGCGTGACCGCGATCGAGACCTGGCTGCGCGACCCGTACGCGATTCACGCGCGACACATCCTCCGTCTCGTGCCGCTGGCCGAGATCGAGCAGGACACCGATGCGGCCGATTATGGGTCGATGGTCCATGCCGGGCTGCATCGGTTCCTGGATGAAGCGGCGGGCGTATGGCCCGAGGATGCGCGGGAGCGGCTGCGCGCGCATCTGATGCGGGCCCTGTTCGACGCTGGCCTGCGGACGGCGCTGGCGAATTGGTGGGCGCCCCGATTGGAACGAATCGCCGACTGGATCGCCGCACTCGAAGCGTCGCGACGCGCGGAAATCGTGCCCTCCGCCTTGTCTACCGAGGTGTCGGGACGTTGGGAATTGAAGCGCCCCGGCGGGCTGTTCACGCTGACCGGGCGCGCCGACCGGATCGAGCGTCGCGCCGACGGGCAACTCGCGATACTCGATTACAAGACCGGTTCGGTGCCCGGACAGAGCGACGTCGAGGCGGGACTGGCGCCGCAGCTGCCGCTGGAGGCGGCGATGGCGCGGGCGGGCGCGTTCGGGGCAGCAATCGCCGGGGAGACGGCAGAGCTTGCCTACTGGCACATCACCGGCGGCTTCGAGCCGGGCAAAGTGCGGGCGCTGTTCAAGAACGACGCGGCCGCGATCGCGAAAGCAGCACGCGAAGCCGGGGTGAAGCTGGGGGCGCTGATCGACGCCTTCGACGATCCCGCGCGATGCTACCTGTCACAGCCGCGTCCGGGGCGCGCGCCGCGTTTCTCGGATTACGGGCAGCTGGCCCGCGTTGCCGAGTGGGCGGCGGCGAGTGAAGGCGACGAGACATGAGCCAGCTCGCACGGGATCGCGCCAATGCGGCGCAGCGGCTGGGGTCGGACCCGGCGATGTCGGCTTTCGTCGGCGCCTCGGCGGGGTCGGGCAAGACCAAGCTGCTGACCGATCGGCTGCTGCGGCTGATGCTCGGCGGCGCGGCGCCGGAGCGCATTCAGTGCCTCACCTTCACCAAGGCGGCGGCGGCCGAGATGGCGCTGCGGTTGCACCGCACGTTGGGCGAGTGGGTAACGCTGGACGACGCGGCCCTGAACGTCCGGCTGCTGGCACTGTCGGTGGTGCCAACCGAGGAGGCGCGCAAACGGGCGCGGGCGCTGTTCGCGACCGTGCTCGACCTGCCCGGCGGGATGCGGATCGAGACAATCCACGCCTTCTGCCAGAGCCTGCTCCGCCGCTTCCCGCTCGAGGCCGCGCTGTCGCCGCATTTCACGGTCGCCGACGAGCGCGAGGCAAGCGATGCGCTGACCGAGGCGCGTGAGGACATGCTGGCGAGCGCGCATGTTCCGACGATGCGGGATGCGTTGAGGCAATTGGCGGGACTAACCAGTGCCGCGGGGTTTCACAAGCTGGTCGCGGGGTTGCTAGCGAGCCGTGAGCGGTTGGCGGGCTGTCGCGCACTTGGTCCGGCGCTGGCCGACGCGCAGCGTAGGGCGTTGCAAGTCATGCACGCGAGCGCGGAGCATGTGCTGGATGCAGCCGTCGCGTGGCCGGAGGAAGCGACGTTGCGCGCGGCGGCAGAACGGGTCGCGGCGGACGGCTCGCCCGCGTGCCGCGCGAAGGCCGCGCGCATCCTGACGTGGCTGGGCACCGATGCCACGGGGCGGCGGGCCTCGTGGGACGGGTGGCGCGAGGAGTTCCTGACCGGCAAGGGTGAGCCACGCAAGGGGAGCGGGTTCGTCAATGACAGGCTCACGGCGAGTTCCCCGACGCTGCGCGAGGCCATGCTGGCGGAGGTAGATCGGGTCTCGTCGGTCGAGGATGCACGCCGGGGTTGTGACATGGCGGCGCTCTCGCACGCACTGGTGACGCTCGCCGCTCCAGTGCTGGAGGGCTACGCGCGGCGCAAGGACGCGGCGGGACTGCTCGACTACGACGACCTGATCGGCCGCAGCTCCGGGCTGCTGGTCGATCCCGGCGCGGCGTGGGTGCTGTACAAGCTCGACGGCGGGCTGGACCATCTGCTGCTCGACGAGGTGCAGGACACCGCACCGGCGCAATGGCGCATCGCGCACGCGCTGACAACGGAGTTCTTCGTGGGCCAGGGTGCGGTGGAGGCGCCGCGCACAGTGTTCGCGGTGGGTGACCGCAAACAGTCGATCTTCTCCTTCCAGGGCGCCGATGCCACCGAATTCGACCGCGCGCGCGCCACCCTGGGCGAACGAGTGCGCGGGGCTGCCGGGCGCTGGATCGAGCCGTCGCTGAACGTGTCGTTCCGCTCGGTCACCCCAGTGCTCGAACTGGTGGACACGGTGTTCGCCAATCCGCTGGCCGCGGCCGGCGTGTGCGAACCGGGCGAAATGCACCATGAGAGCGACCGCGCCGGACAGGCGGGCGCGGTGGAGCTGTGGCCGCTGGCGCCCCGGCCCGAAGTCCCCGAGACGCCCGGCTGGACAGTGCCGGAGCGCAACCAGGGCCTGAAATCGGCCCCGCAGGTGCTGGCGGAGGATCTCGCTGCTTGGATCGAGAGCGAGACCGACGGGCATGTGAGGCTGGAGAGCCGCGAGCGCTCGCTACGGCCGGGCGACGTGATGGTGCTTGTGCGCCGACGCAACGACTTCGCGCGCTTCCTGGTTCGCGAGCTGAAGGCGCGCGGGGTGCCCGTCGCCGGGCTGGACCGCATGGCGCTCACCGAACAGCCAGCGGTGCAGGATCTGCTCGCGCTCGCCGATGCGCTGCTGCTCCCGCAGGACGATCTGCAATTCGCGTGCTTCCTCACCAGCCCGCTGGGCGATCTGACCGATGACAGCCTGATGGCGCTGGCGATGGATCGACGCGGAACACTGTGGGAGGCGTTGCGCGCGCGGGCGGCGGAGCGGGCGGACTGGGCGCAGGCGTGGGACATGTTCGCCGCCCTGCTGGCACGCGTCGATTACGCGGCGCCGCACGCGCTCTTGGCCGAGGCGCTCGGGCGGCTGGGCGGTCGGGCGCGGCTGTTCGCGCGGCTGGGCGCGGAGGCGGGCGAGCCGGTCGATGAGCTGCTGAACGCCGCGCTGACATACACACGCCTGCATCCGCCCTCGTTGCAGGGGTTCCTGCACTGGCTGCGCCGGTCGGGTGCCGAGGTGAAGCGCGAGCAGGAGGCGGCGGGCCGCACGGTTCGGGTGATGACGGTGCATGGCGCGAAGGGGTTGCAGGCGCCGCTGGTCATCCTGCCCGACACCACCGCGCTCCCGCCGCCCGAAAGCGGCATTCTGTGGGCGCGTGATCCGCAGTCCGGCACCGAGGTACCGCTGTGGGCGCCGCGCAAGGAGATGCAATGCGCCGAAGCCGGACGACTAGCCGATGTCGTGGCCGCGGAGCGGATGGAGGAGCATAACCGGCTGCTGTATGTCGCTCTGACCCGTGCCGAGGACCGGTTGGTGATCTGCGGCTGGGAGCCGAAAGGGAAGCTTCCCGAGCAGAGTTGGTACGCGCTGGCACGGGTGGGCTTCGCCGCGCTGGGCGCCGAGGGAACGGAATCGCCCGGCTGGGAGCACGAGCCTGTTCGCCACGCCGTCGCACAGACCGCGACGCCGGATAGAACCGAGCGCGGGGCAGCGCCCGGGGCGACGCGGCCCCTGCCCGGCTGGGCCGGCGTCGCCCCGCTTTGGCGCCCGGCTGCGCCGCCGGCGGAGCCCGCGCTCGCGCGACCTCTGGCGCCGAGCCGCCCAGGGGGCGCGGAGCTTGGGGGGGTGCCCCCCGCCGCTTCTCCACTCGCCGCGCGTGATGCCGGTTCGGCCAAGCGGCGCGGGCGGCTGGTTCACGCCCTGTTGCAGCATCTGCCGGCGCTGCCCCCCGAGCGGCGCCATGCGGCGGCGCTGATGTGGCTGGATCGACCGGGGAATGGGCTTGCCCCGGGCGAGGCCAAGCGGATCGCCGGGCAGGTGCTGGCGTTGCTCGAACACCCCGATCTCGCGCCGCTGTTCGGGCCGGACAGCCGGGCCGAGGTACCGTTGTCGGGCGTGGTCGCGGGGCAAGTGGTGGGGGGGTTGGTGGATCGGCTGGCGGTGCTGGACGATCGGGTGCTGGTCGCCGACTACAAGACCAATCGCCGCCCACCCGCCCAGGCCGGCGCGACGCCGGTCATGTATCTGCGCCAGATGGCCGCGTATCGCGCCGTGCTTGCCGCCATCTTCCCCGATCGGCCGATCGAGTGCGTGCTCGTATGGACCGAGGACACGCGGCCGATCTGGCTGCCCGGCGCGCTGCTGGACGCGCACGGGTTGATCCCGTCTTCAGCCACGCCCATTTTCGAGGCAACAAACCCGTGAGGATCAGGCAATGAGCGCGAACACCAAGTCGGTGACCGACGACAGCTTCGAGGCCGACGTACTGAAGGCCGGCGGCCCGGTGCTGGTCGATTTCTGGGCCGAGTGGTGTGGGCCCTGCAAGATGATCGGGCCGGCGCTTGAGGAGTTGGCGGGCGAGTTCGCCGGCAAGCTGACGGTTGCCAAGGTCAATATCGACGAAAACCCGATGACGCCGAACACTTATGCGGTGCGCGGCATCCCGACGCTGATCCTGTTCAAGGACGGCAAGCCCGCATCCACCCAGGTCGGCGCCCTGCCCAAGAGCCGGCTGAAGGAGTGGATCGCCGGCAACCTCTGAGGCGCTATCCCGGCGCCGCGCGCAGGCGCCGGACCTCCAGCACCTGCCAGGCGAGCAGGATGGGGACGCCGACCGCGACGTCGCGGGCGCGGCGGATCAGCGAGACGGCGAGCGAAAGCTCCGCCGGGACCCCGAACAGCGCGCCGAGGCCGGCGTAGCTCGCCTCCTGGATGCCGGCGCTGACGGGAACCAGGAAAGCGGCGGCGGAGATTCCCGACAGCAGGGCCTCGATCGCCAACGCATCGTCGAAGTCAATTTGGACGCGCAGGACGCGGAAGGCGATGTATGTGGCGACGCCGCTCGCGAGCCAGCCGAGAAGGTGCAGCGCGAAGCTCCCGAACAGCCGCCCGGTGTGGCGATAGAGCATCGTCATTTCGGCGTGCAGCGCGGCGAGGCCGGCGCGGGCGGTGCCGACGCGGCGCCCGGCGATGCGCTCGGCGATGCGCGCGAACAGTGGGGCGGCACCACGCTGGAGCCAGACGAACACAACCAGGGCGGCGATCGCGAGCCCGAGTCCGATCTCGATCGGCAAAGCGGCGGCCGCGGCACTGGGGGCGCGGGGGATCAGGATCGACAGGCCGACGCCGACGAAGACGAGTTCGGCGAGAAACTCGGCCGTCACGTCGACGACGGTGGTGGCCGTCGCGACCGGCCAGGACAAGCCATGCAGCATCACCGCGCGGGCGCCGAAGAAGAACCCGCCGACCTGCGAGAACGGCAGGCAATTGGCGGAGGCGTCGCGGACCATGCGGCCCCAGATGAACAGCAACGGGCGGCTAATCAGGGAGGCGCGCCCGATCTGGTCCCACGCGAGGCCG
>JBDTFI010000114.1:0-6541 GCA_039938035.1 Acetobacteraceae bacterium
GGAGACGAGCACCAGATCGGGCGCGAGGCCCAGATCGCGCATGGCGCGGCGCATCACGGCGGCGGCACGCCATCCGGCAGGCGTGAGCCTCCGGTCGCGGTCGCACGCCGCCACGGCCGCTTTGGCATGGCGCAGAAGCAGAAGCTGACGCATCGGAATCGAGCCTGCCACGCCGCGCGGGGTTTGTCTTTGCCTTAGACGATCAGGCACCGTCGGCGGGGACCGTCTCCGGCGCCGGCTCCTCCACGTCGTCGGCCCAGATGCTGACCACGCCCGATACGCTCTCGCCCTCGGCACGGAACTTCGCCAACGCGATCGCTTCGATCCGCGCACGGGCATCGGAGAAACATTTCAGCAACTCCGGAGCCTTGAAGCACCGATGCTCGCTCAAATCCTGCAACGCGCCGCGAGAAATCGCGCAGGCGACGAGCTGATCGCCATGCTCGATATCGAACAATACCCGGCTGCCATCCCAACGTGGGCGAGGGACGGCGACGCTCTGCTGAATATCGTTCATGGGAACCCGCTTTCGTGAAGGAAAGTGCCACCGGTTTCCAAATCGACGTGAAACCGCCGCCATGGATGTGGCGCGGCGCCCGGGCGATCGCAAGCCCGGCGCCCCGCGCGGACCGTTGCTCGCCTGCCCCGAGGTTCCGCTGCTATCGCGCCGACGAACCCCTGATTACCGAACCCCATGTCTCAGCGGATCTGCTAGGCGCGCTGTGCCCAACAGCATACGCAAGTTCCCAAACCCGTCGACGTCAACATTCGCCCCGGCGGGGACCAGGCAGGTCGCGTCATACTCCTGCACGATCAACGGTCCCGGTCGTGCCGCGTCGAGGAGGCGCGCGCGGTCCACCACGGGCGTCTCGATCCACCCAGCCTCGGCGAACCACGCAAGCCGGGCCGGCGGCACGTCGCAGGGCGTGGGCGGGACGGTCGCCGGCAGGCGGGGACGTTCGGGCAAACCGCGTGCGACGACCGAGAGCGCGACGATCTCCACCGGCTCATCGGCGGCGGCACGGAACCCATAGGTCCGCTCGTGCTCGGCGCCGAACAGGTCGGCCAACGCGCCCAGCGCGGTGGCGGCATCACCCGCGGGCAGCGCGACAGAGATCTCGCTCGACTGCCCCACATAGCGGGTCATCGCGGTCCGGCGGAACGCGCGCCGGTCGGGTGGGAATCCGTCCTCGGACAGGCGCTGCGCGCCTTCGTCGGCCAGGGCGTCGAGGGCTGTCTGCACCCGTGCGGGGTCGATCCGGTCGAGGCGGGCACGCAGGCTGCGCGTCGCGTGGTGCTCGGCCTCGGCGACCAACAGGCCGAAGGCGCTGAAGGCGCCGGGCATCGGCGGCACGATCACCCTTTTGATGCCAAGTTCCGCCGCGATCCAGGCGGCGAACAGCGGGCCGTTGCCGCCGAACGCGAGCAGCGCGGCCTCGCGCGGGTCGCGCCCGCGCTCCACCGACACCGCGCGGATCGCGCGCATCATGTTCGCCGACGCGATCCGCAGCAATCCCCACGCCGCCTCCTCGACGGTGCGGCCCATCGGCGCCGCCAGATCGCGCGCGATCGCCTCGCGCGCCGCCATGACGTCGAGCGGCAAGGCGCCGCCCGCGAGGCCGGCGGGATCGAGATAGCCGAGGGCGAGGTTGCAGTCGGTGATCGTCGTCACCGTCCCGCCGCGTCCGTAGCAAACCGGGCCGGGGTCGGCGCCGGCGCTTTCCGGCCCTACCTTGGGGGCCCCCGCTTGATCCAGCCGACACAGCGAGCCGCCGCCCGCACCCACCTCGGCGAGGTCGATCGCCGGCAGCTTCAGCATGTAGCCGGCACCGACCAATAGGCGCGATCCCGCCATCACGCCGGCGCCGACCTCCATCGCCTCGGCGCGCGCCGCCTCGCCGTTCTCGACGAGACCCGCCTTGGCGGTGGTGCCGCCCATGTCGAAGGTGATGATTCGCGCCTCGCCGAGACGGGCGGCGAGGACCGCACCGCCGACGACGCCGGCGGCCGGACCGCTCTCGACGATCCGCACCGGCTGGGACGCGGCGAACGCCGCCGCCGCCAGACCGCCGTTGGACTGCATGAGGCGCAGCTTCGCGGTGACGCCAAGCGAGTCCAGTCGCGCCTGAAGCGCGGTCAGATAGGCGCGCACCACCGGCTGCACATACGCGTTGATGACGGTCGTGCTGGTGCGCGGGTATTCCTTGATTTCCGGCAATATCTCATGGCTGAGTGACAACGCGACATCGGGCAGCGCCTCGCGCACGGCGCGCGCGACCGCCTCCTCGTGGGCCGGGTTGGCGTAGCTGTGCAGCAGGCACACGGCGATGGAAGCGACCCGCTCCTCTCGCAGCACCGCGATCGCGGCGGCGACGCTCGCCGGATCGAGCGGTACCGCGACGGTGCCGTCCGGGCGGGTCTTCTCGATGACTTCGAGCCGCAGCCGCCGTTCCACCAGCGGCGGCGGCTTCTGCCAGGCGATGTCGTACAGGCGCGGCATTCGCAGGTCGCGGATTTCCAGCGTGTCGCGAAAGCCGCGCGTGGTGATCAGGCCGGTCCGCGCGCCCTTACCTTCCAGGATCGTGTTCGAGCCGATCGTGGTCGCGTGCAGAACCTCCGACACCGCATCGTCGAGCAGCACGCGCAATCCCTCGACGATGCCCTCGGCGTAGTCGTGCGGGGTCGAAGCAGTCTTATGGACGCGCACGCGCCCGTCCGAGGCGATGGCGACGAGATCGGTGAACGTGCCGCCGATGTCGATGCCGACTCGCAGGGTCATGCCGCCGGCTTCCATGCGACCGCCGGAAGTGGTGCACGGGTCGCGTGCAGGCGAACGCGGAGCGCTCTGGTTTCTGTCGTATCGATCTCCGGTGGGTCGCCGCGCGCCACCACGCCGTAATCGCGCGCGGCGCCTTCGATCGTCACCAGGCCATCGCGCAAATCCTTGGCGACGGCGGCGAGATCGCGGGTCAGCGCGTCGCCCCATCCACCGCCGCCGGGCAGATCGTGGCGGAACACCTCGCCGGCGCGGAACGGCATGGTGATCTTCGCGTGCAGCGCGCGTTCCGACGCGGTGCCAGGGTCGAGCAGGCTGCGACCGGGTGCGCCCGGTCCGCCGCCTTGCAGACCGTACGGGCGATGCGTCTGGCGATCGGCACGCACTTGCAGAAGCCCCTCGTCGGCCAGCATCCGCCACGTCCGACGCAACGCCGCGCCGCCCCGGAAGCGCCCCGCACCGCCGGTGTCGGGAACAAACTCGTTGTCGATGACCTCCAACGGATTCTCCGCCTCGATCACCTCGATGGAAAAGCTCGCCATGTTGGCGAACATCGTGGTGTTGCCCTCAAGCCCGTCCGCCCACGGCCGCGCGCCCCAGGCGGCGGACATGAAATCGACGTAGATGAACGGCCGGCGGGCCGCGTCGTAGCCGCCGACGGTGATGCCGGTGTTGCCTCCGTCCGAGGCGGCGAACACCCGATCGGGATACAGCATCGCCAGCGCCCCGAACGCCGCATCGGCGCAGCGGAACCCGGTGAGGCCCCGCGCCGCGCAGGCGGCCGGAGGCAGCGCGTTGGTGACGGTGCCCGCCGGCGCGGTCACGCTGATCGCGCGGAACACGCCGTCGTTGTTCGGCATGTTCGCCGACAGCACCGATTTGGCGGCGGTGAAGCTGGCCGCGGCAGTGTAGCTCCAGGTGTTGTTGATCGCGCCCTTCACCTGCGCGGCGCTGCCGGTCCAGTCGAACGCCATGTGCTCGCCCTGCTTGCGCACGGTACAGACCAGCTTGATCGGCACGCCCGCATCGATCTGATCGTCGTCGATCCAGTCGGTGAAGCTCGCTTCACCGTCCGGGAGTTCGGCGAGGCAGCGCCGGGTCAGAAGCTCGCTGTAGTCGAGCGCCTCGTCCATTAGCCGGGCGACGGTGGTCGCCCCGTGGCGGGCGACGAGGTCGGCGATGCCGCGCGCGGCGATCTCGCAGGCGGCGAGTTGGCTGCGGAGGTCGCCGAACACCCGCCCTGGCAGACGCACGTTCTGCTCGATGATGCGAAACAGCGTCGTGTTCGGCTTGCCGCGCTCGTATAGCTTCAGCGCCGGAATCCGCAGCCCCTCGGCGAAGATCTCCGTGCTGTCCGATGCGTTGGAGCCGGGGACGCGGCCGCCGACATCGGTGTGATGGCAGATGGTCGCCGCATAGGCGAGCACCGCGCCGTCGGCGAAGATCGGCTTGAAGATGAAAATGTCGGGCAGGTGCATCCCGCCCTCGTACGGGTCGTTCAGCACCAGGACGTCGCCCTCGGCGATGTCCTCGCCGAACCGCGCAAGCGTCGCCTTCAGCGCCACCGGGATGCTGCACAGATGGCCGGGCAGGCTCAGCCCTTGCGCCACCAGCCGGCCCCGCGCGTCGCAGATCGCGGCGCTGTAGTCCATGATGTTCTTGAGTACCCCGGAATAGGCCGTACGAAAGATGGTGAGCACCATCTCGTCGCCAATTGCGGCCAGCGCGTTGCGGAACAACTCGGCTTCGATGGGGTCCATGAGCGGATCGGACCACCGATCCGGAGGGATGACAACGCCCGACGCTTGCCGCAGGATGCCCGGACCCCAGGAGGAACCGAGATGTCCGTCGCCCTGCACCTGACCAAGACCGACATGACCGATGCGGAGTGGCAGACCCGCTGCGATCTTGCCGCGCTCTATCGCGTGGTGGACCACCTCGGCTGGACCGACCTCATCAACACCCACATGTCGGCGCGCATTCCCGGCGAGCCGAACGCCTTCCTCATCAACCGCTATGGGGAGATGTTCGACGAGGTCACCGCGTCGAGCCTCGTGAAGATGGACATGGACGGCAACGTGCTCGGCGCGCCGGGGCCGTACAACAACGCGGGCTTCACCATCCACAGCGGCGTGTTGAAGGCACGTCCGGACGCCAACTGCGTGATGCACACGCACACGCGGGCCGGCGCCGGCGTGTCGCTGCTGCGCAACGGGCTGCGCCCGATCAGCCAGGACGCGATCCAGATCCTCGACGAGGTCGCGTACCACGAATATGGAGTGCCCGCCTCGGCCGAAGAGTGCGAGGCGCTCGGGCGGACCTGCGCGCACGGCAATTGCGTCGTCCTGCTCAACCACGGCCTGCTGACGCTCGGCGCGACCGTCCCCGGCACGTTCATGCGGATGTACATGATGGAGCGCGCATGCGAGGTGGAACTGATCGCCCGCGCCCTCGACGAGCCTCCGGTCGCGATCGATCCCGACATCGTCGCCAAGTCGGGCGAGCGGATGAAGAAGCGGCGCGCCTCGCCCGAGTACGGAATGATGGAGTGGCAGGGACTGGTCCGTACGGTCGATCGCCGCGGCGGCGACTACCGGCGCTGAGGAAAACCGCATGAGCCTGCCACAGCAGATGACCCATATCGGCGTCGCCGCGCCGGGCGGGCCGGAGGTGCTGACGTTGACGACCGGACCGGTGCCCTCGCCGCGCGCCGACGAGGTGCTGATCCGCGTCGAGGCCGCCGGCGTGAACCGCCCCGATGTGGCCCAGCGCAGCGGCAGCTACCCGCCGCCGGCCGGCGCCAGTCCCATCATCGGGTTGGAGGTCGCGGGCGAGGTCGTCGCGGCGGGAGCGGAGGTACGCGCCTGGCGGATCGGCGACAAGGTGTGCGGGCTGGCGAACGGCGGCGGCTACGCGCAGTACTGCGTGGTGCCGGCGACGCAGTGCCTGCCCTGGCCCGCCGGCTATGACGCGGTGCGCGCTGCGGCGCTGCCGGAGACGTATTTTACCGTCTGGGCCAATCTGTTTCAGCACGGCAGGCTGGCACGCGGAGAGCGTGCGCTGATCCACGGCGGCAGCTCCGGCATCGGCGTCACCGCGATCCAACTGGCGCGTGCGTTCGGAGCGACGCCGTACGCCACCGCCGGATCGGACGAGAAATGCGCGGCCTGCGTCAGGCTCGGCGCCGAGGCGGCGATTAACTACCGCACGCAGGATTTCGTCGAGGAGATCAAGCGCCTGACCGACGGGCGCGGCGTCGATGTCGTGCTCGACATGGTGGGCGGGGCATATTTCTCGCGCAACCTGCGGACGCTGGCGTTGGACGGGCGGCTTGTGCTGATCGCCTTCCTCGGCGGATCGAAGGTCGAAGACCTCGACCTCACCCCGATCATGGTTCGCCGCCTGATCGTCACCGGCTCGACGATGCGCCCGCGTACCACCGCGCAGAAGGCGGCGATCGCCGCCGAACTGCGCGAGAAGGTCTGGCCGTTGCTGGACAAGGGCGCGTGCGCGCCGGTGATCCACGCGACGTTCCCGCTCGCGCAGGCCGCCGACGCGCACCGGCTGCTGGAGAGCAGCGCGCATATCGGAAAGATCGTGCTGACGCTCTAGCAGGCTGCTGAAAAGCCCTCTGTAGAGCCGAAATTGCATAGTCCACGCTCGGACTTTTGGCGTCTGGGGCCGAAATCAGACGTTTTCCCAACGCCCGAAAGCCGCTGATCCGGCTTCGGGCGTGATCCGGACACACTCATCCCGTCGTGAGCA
>JBDTFI010000115.1:0-3782 GCA_039938035.1 Acetobacteraceae bacterium
TGATGAGCGTGCCGCCGCTCGGGATCGTGGGCTGGGCGCATCCGCTCACGGCCGCTGGCGTGCTGTTCCCCGAATGGCGATGGCTCGGACTGACCGCCTGCGTCATCGCTCTTCTCGCCATGACCACAGCCGCGCGGTGGATCGCGTCGGCGATCCTGGCGGCGTGCTGGTTGTGGTCGGCGATCGGGTCTTCATCTGCTTGCCGCCGGGCGCGGCGCTCGAACTGGGGCGCTCGCGCGGTTACATCGGGCCCGGTCTCTGTGCTGGCCGGACCGGTCCTCTCATCAAAACGGTTGCCGCGCTCGGCGGCCAGACCATCGCGGTCGACCGATTAGTGACGGTGGACGGGCGGCCACTGCCCCATTCCGAAATTCATGCCGCCGACGCCGCAGGCCGGCCGCTCGCGCGCTATGCCGGCGGGGTTGTTCCGACCGGACGCCTCTATCTCCACTCCGATTTCGCAGGCTCCTATGACTCGCGATATTTTGGCCCGGTTCCGGTTTCTGGCCTTCTCGGCTTCGCCGAGCCGGTCCTCACCTTCACGCCGTGACGTGGCCCGCAGCATCGGTCTCGCCGCCGCGGCCGTAGCGGTCGGCGTCGTCGCCTGGAGCGGCGTCGTGCTCACTTTGCCGGTGGCGATGGCTTTTCCAGCGCTGTGGGCGCGGGCGCGATCACGCGCGAGCGCGGCAGGCGTCGCCGCGGCTTATTTCCTCGGTGCATCGCGTGGCGTGCCGCCGGGCGCCGCCACCTTTTACGGATCGTCGATGGCCTGGGGCCTCGCGCTTTGGGTCATTGCCTCGCTGGCTTTCGTTGTCGTCCACGCCTTGCTGTGGACCGCAGAGGCCGGGCCGCAGCGGACGGCGCGCTACGCCGCGGCAGCGTTTCTGATGAGCGTGCCGCCGCTCGGGATCGTGGGCTGGGCGCATCCGCTCACGGCCGCTGGCGTGCTGTTCCCCGAATGGGGATGGCTCGGACTGACCGCCTGCGTCATCGCTCTTCTTGCCATGACCACAGCCGCGCGGTGGATCGCGTCGGCGATCCTGGCGGCGTGCTGGTTGTGGTCGGCGATCACCTGGACGTCGCCCTGGCCGCCTGAGGGCTGGGCTGGCATCGACCTGGCGATGGGCGCGCGCCTCGGCCGTGACAACGATCTCGATCGGCATCGTGCGTTGGTCGCAACCGTTGCCGCGGCTGCCGGCAGGGGCGCACGCGTCGTCGTTCTGCCCGAAAGCGCGCTCGGCCTTTGGACACCGACCGTGGCGCGCTTCTGGGCGGACGGGCTCGAGACCATCGATGTCACGGTGATCGCTGGCGCCGCCGTGGTCGATCCCGACGGTTACGACAACGTGCTGGTGGCGATCGATCCTCGTGCCGGCCGCGTGCTGTACCGTCAGCGCATGCCGGTCCCGGTTTTGATGTGGCAGCCCTGGCTGAACTGGCTTGGCCAGAACGGGAGCGCCCATGCCGACTTCTTCGGCAATCCTCTCGTAACCGTCGGCGGTCGGCAGATCGCGCCGCTGATCTGTTACGAGCAGCTCATCATCTGGCCGGTGCTTCAGTCGATGGCGCAGCGCCCAGATGTGATCCTCGCCGTCGGCAATGATTGGTGGACCTCAGGCACTTCGATCATGGCGATTCAACGCGAGAGCGTCGTCGC
This sequence comes from Acetobacteraceae bacterium, assembly GCA_039938035.1. Lineage (GTDB taxonomy): Bacteria > Pseudomonadota > Alphaproteobacteria > Acetobacterales > Acetobacteraceae > DATFDN01. The sequence continues at coordinate 1,658 of JBDTFI010000115.1, forward strand.
GTGGGCGCGGTTGTTCGGCGTGCCGGTGGTCGCGGCATTCAACAGATAAGGAGGAAGTCATGGTCGACGCCGGCCTGATTCAGCATTGCGCCGATCCCGGGTTGAAGCCCGCGATTGTCGAGAAATTCATCCAGGCTGTCGGGTCGCCCGAGCCGCTCGCCATCACCGTCCGTGCCGGAAACCGCGTCATCCTCGTGCCGCCGCCCAGGACGCCGGATGAGGCCATGGAGCTTGTCCGCCGTTACGTCGGCCAAGCCATGGTCCGTGTCGGCGTGACACAATATCCGGCCGGGCTCGTCATCACTGACGCCTCGGAGCTCAAGCCCGACCTGGTCGATGCCTGCGCCAACATCAAGATGGGCACCGCACTGTTCGGCAAGATCTATCGCATCGTCGTCAAATGGTATGGCGCGCCGGGTGATCCGGCGTTTCGCGATGCGATCGAGGCGTGGGGGAGTGGGTATTTCGACGGAAAATACGTGTTCGACCAGCCCGATCCCGGCAAGTTGCCGGTCCGCAAGGTCGCGCCGGATCCTGGCGACGAGCCAGCGAAGGGCGATGACACCGCGCCGGCCGCGAGCGGTCCGGCCATCGAGGGCGAGCAGCCCAAGGAACCAGACAATCCAAATACAGCAGGCATCCGGATCGATCTGAGCGGCATCGGCGTCGCCAAGCCGAAATAGCCGCGCCGGTGTCGAAGAGGCGGGGCTTGCCGCCTGCTTGAAAGTGTCATATACGATACCATATGAGCGTGGACGTCGAGGTCTATGAGGACGAGAGCGGCACGCGGCCGTTCGACGCCTGGTTCGACGCGCTGCCGGCGGCTCATGCCGCCAAGGTGACGGCGGCCGTCATCCGACTTGGCGGTGGATCCCAGTCCGGGCTGAAACCGGTCGGGCGGGGGGTCTCGGAATGGCGGATCGATTGGGGACCGGGGATCAGGATCTATCTCGCCTTCGACGGGAAGCTGGTCATCTTGCTCGGAGGGGGAACGAAGACCCGGCAGCAGAGTGACATTGCCCAGGCGCTCCAGCGCTGGGCCGACTATAAACGCCGCAAGAAGGCGAAGGAGTGACTGAGATGCCCCTGTCGCGAAGTTTCAAGGAGACGGTGAAGGCGCGCGCCGCGCGCGATCCGGCGTTTCGGGCGGCCCTTCTCGGCGAGGCGGTCGAGGCCTTCGCCGCGGGCGACGCCGACACCGGCAAGACCCTCATCCGGGATTACATCAACGCCACTGTGGGCTTCGATCGGCTCGGCGAGGCAGTCTCGATCGATCCGAAGAACTTGATGCGCATGTTCGGGCCGCGCGGCAACCCGCGGCTTACGAACCTGTCGGCGGTGCTGAGCGAGCTCAACCGGCGCGAGGCCGTCCGTTTGAAAGTCGAGCCGGAGCGGCTGGCGGGCTGATCGCTCCCGGAGGCGGGCGAACCATGACAACGATCGTGTGTGCATGTCGCACGGTATGCCTCGAAGCCATCGACCCGTCGATGATGACCGTGATCTGCCATTGTACGAGCTGTCACTCAGCCGGACGAGCATTTGACGCTCGATCCCCTGTTGCGCCCATCGTCGACGCTGCCGGCAGGACGGCAGGAGTCCTATGGCGAAGGACCGGGTGCGTTGCGTGCGTGAAAGCGAACGACTGGTCGCGCATCGCCTTACGCCGCAAGCGCCGTCGCGCCGCATGGTCGCTTCGTGTTGCGAGACACCGATGTTCGGTGACTTCATGAGGGGCTTCTGGGTTTCGATCTATCGCGATCGGATCCCAAATGCACCCGCGCTGTCCATGCGCGTGATGACCGGCGATGCGCCCGATGAAGCAACGTTCCCAGATGATGGAGTGCCGAATTTTCGCAGTCGGCCTGGAAGGTTCTTGGTCAAGCTGCTGACAACATGGGCGGCGATGGGGTTTCGCAATCCGCGACTCGCCGGCGTGCCTGACTGATGGTCCCTTGATCGCTCCGGCCGGCCCCCGATGCTTGATGGCGGCATTCAGGAACATGCGAATCGATCTGAGCGGCATTGGCGTCGGCAAGACGAAATAGATCGCTTGTAAGGCGCTGATTGCGTGCCATCGCTCTGTGCGAACAGGTCTGAAGACAATGGACGCTCAGATTGAGACTGT
>JBDTFI010000116.1:0-4605 GCA_039938035.1 Acetobacteraceae bacterium
TGCCGTGACGCTTGTAATCGTGGGTCATAGTGCCGCGACGGCCGGGCTGGAGCGGCAATCCAGGCTGCGTGCGATCGAGGGCCTGGATCTGGCTCTTTTCGTCGATCGAGGGAATGACGGCACGCGCTGGTGGATGAGGTAGAGGCCGGTCCTCGGGCTTGACCCGAGGATATCGGTCAGCGGCGAAGCGCTGTTGCCAACGCCACACCATCGGGCGGCTGACGCCGAGAAGGGCAGCCACATGCCGCACCGGATCGCCTCGCGCCGACGCGAGCACCACCCGCGCGCGCTCCACGCGCTTTCGCAGTTGGTTGCGACCAGAGGCGATGGCCTCCAGCCGCTCCCTATCCGACCCGCTCACGATCACGCAGACTGTCCGTGCCATGTCCGCGGATTCGCACGATCCCGAGCCATTGGGAATCGTCTGAATGCGTCAGAGCACTAGCTGTATTCGCACCTGAACCCGTTGCCCCACCGCTTGATGTGCCCACGCGAGGGCGACGGAAAATGCGCGAAGCAGCATTGTGTTGGCGTGTCGCAGTAGGTTTCCAGAAACCTTCGCCGTGTCGCGATACCCTGCGCAGGATCATAGTCCACGCGCATGGACAACTCAGGGTAGCGCGCCTGAAGCGGCGAGTGAATAAGATCACCGGTTATCACGGCATCCTTGCCGCCGCGGCCGAGCTGGACAGCGTAATGATCGATGGTATGCCCAGGTGTCGGGATCAACGACACGCGGTCATCCAGCTGATGGTCACTGGTGATCAGGTCACACTGCTTGGTTTCCACGATCGGGATGACACTGTCCACGATCGGCGGCAATTCGATCTTGGCATTCTCCGCCAGCCAATAGTCGAGTTCCTTCTTGGAGAACAGGTAACGAGCCTTCGGGAAAGTCGGCACCCAGCGACCGTTTTCCAGCCGTGTGTTCCAGCCGACATGATCGACATGCAGGTGGGTACACATCACGAAATCAATGTCGTTCACGGTCAGGCCAACGTCGGCGAGGGCCTGCATGAAGATGCTGTCCTTCTTCTGGTGCCATAATGGACGAGCGGGACGGTGCTTATCGTTGCCGACGCAGCTGTCCACCAAGACGGTATGCCGGCCGGTACGCACGATGTAAGACTGAAAGCACAACACGAGGTTATCATCCGCATCCAGCGCGGCGGGATTCATCCAGGATCGGTTTTCGGCCAGCACGTCCGGCTTCAAGCCAGGAAGGAACTCCAGTGCCGGGGTGAAGCCGCACTCCATCTCCACGATCCGGTGCACGGTCATGTCGCCAGCCTTGAAGGTCGTGGTCATTGTGTTCGCTCCTCTAGGGTGATCATAGCAGGGTACCAGGTCACGGCACAGGCATGCGGTAGACCTTCGCCGCTATTATGCTTATAAGGCGCTGTCTTCTCGCTCGCCGAGGCTCCTCGGGTGAACTTCGGCCGCGAGGATATGCGGACGCAAATCGTCTTCGTTGCCGGCCTGGTCAAGTTGCCGCCTGAAATCGCCGGCTCACAACCGCACGAACCTGGACGCGGCTTGGCCTCGCCACAGGAGCACAAAGGGGAAGCCGTGGCACGCAGGATAAACCGCGCTATCGAGCTACTGGAGCAGGACCAGGCAATCTACTACACCGGCGCGCATTCCGGCCATATCCTGACCCGCGCCCAAGGGCGCGAAGATGCCGCTACGTGGGCCGACTACATCAATGTCGGCATGGAGCACGGCGCCTTCGACATGACTGGCCTCGCCGAATATATGCAGGGGCTCGTTGAGGGTGGCCCGACGCGCTCCGGCCACCGCACGCCCGCCGTCATCGTCGAGGCGCCGGTCAACGGGACCGACGCGGCCAACGTGCGCTTCAATGCCTGGCAGTTCCGCCAGATCCTCGGGCGCGGCGCACACGGCATTCTGCTGTGCCAGGCGGAGACCGCCGACGCCGTGCGTGCCTTCGTTGAATCCTGCCGCTATCCGCATCATGCGGTGGGGCTCGATGCCGCCTTGCCGTCGCCCATAGCCCGGATGAACGGCACCTCCACGGCGCATGACGCAAGCCCGCCCGACACACTGGGACGAGGGATGCGTGGACGCGGGTCGGAGGGCACGGCGGCGCCGATCTGGGGCCTGTCGCAAACCGAATATTTCGCTCGCTGCGAGCCGTGGCCGCTCGCGCCCGAGGGCGAACTGATGCTCGGCGTGAAGCTCGAAAGCCCCGAAGGCGTCGCCAATTGCGAGGCGATCCTCGCCGTCCCCGGCCTCGCTTTCGCCGAGCTTGGGCCGGGCGACCTCGGCCTGTCGCTCGGCTACGTGGAGGTGCAGCGCTTCCCCTATCCGCCGGAGATGGCGCAGGCCCGCACCCGCATCATGGCGGCTTGCACGGCGAACAAGGTCGCCTTCCTGGAGGGCTGCACGCCGGAGACGGTCGCCGCGCGCATCGACGAGGGCGTGCGCGTCATCGCCGGTCAGAACGAGGCGACCGCGCGGGTCGGCCGCGCGCATCAGAAACGCGCGATGCTGGCCTGAGCCTCGGAGGCTCCGGACGGCGAACCGCCCGGACACCTCCGCTATCGTCGTTTCACGATTATCTTGACCTTGATCGTCAGGACCACCATGATGTGTACTGGGGGCCAAGCATGGTGGGTCATGCGTGAGTTCCGATGTTCGCCGGCCGTGCCCATTCCCGGCCGGCGTTTTCTTTTTCGGCCCCTGGTCATTGACATGCGGTGTACGCCTGCGCTGGACCGATGGCGCGGCTCTGCCATACTCGTGCGAACCACTCAGGGGGACCGTCATGTCCGAACCACAACGCGCGCGCCCAAAGCCGACGCCGGAGACCAGGCATTTCTGGGACGGCACCCGTGCGGGGGAATTACGCCTGCAGCGCTGCGATGCCTGCGCGAAGGTTTACTTCCCGCCGCGTCCCTTCTGCCCCGCTTGCGCGTCGCGCAAGGTGAGCGTGTTCCCCGCCTCCGGGCGCGGCGTGCTCTACAGCTACGTCATCCACCACCGCCCCGTGCCCGGCTTCACCCCGCCCTACGCGATCGCCGTCGTGCAACTCGATGAAGGCCCGCGCCTGATGACCAACATCGTCGACTGCCCACAGACGCCCGAGGCGCTGGCGCTCGACATGAAGGTCGAGGTCGCGTTCACCAAGATGGACGACGAGATCACGCTGCCCCTGTTCCGTCCGGCGAAAGGCTAACCGATGTTGAAGCCAGGAGAGATCGCCGTCGTCGGCGCGTCCGAGACCACCAAGCTCGGGACCATCCCCGACCTGTCGCAGATCCAACTGCACGCCGACGCCGCGCTGAACGCGATGGAAGATTGCGGGTTGACGCCGAAGGACATCGACGGCGTCGCCTGCGCGGTCGAAACGCCGGTGCAGATCGCGCACTACCTCGGCATCACGCCGAACTGGGTGGACGGCACCTCGGTCGGCGGCTGCTCGTTCATGATCCATGTCCGCCACGCCGCCGCCGCGATCGCGTCGGGTCTCTGCAAGACGGTACTGATCACCCACGGCGAAAGCGGCAAGTCTCGCGTCGGCAACCCGCCGCGCTCGGTCCCGCCCGACAGCCTAGCCGGGCAGTTCGAGCAGCCGTACGGCCCGATGGGGCCGCCCTCGCTGTTCCCGATTCCGGTGCTGCGGTTCATGAAGACCTACGGTGTGACGCACGAGCAGATCGCCATGGTCTCCGTCGTGCAGCGCGAATGGGCAGGAAGGAACCCGCGCGCGACGTTCCGCGACCCGATCACGGTCGAGGACGTGCTGGGCTCGCGCATGATCGCGTATCCGTTCCGGCTGCTGCAATGCTGCCTCGTGTCGGACGGCGGCGGCGCGCTGATCCTGACGTCCGCCGATCGGGCGAAGGACCTCAAGGGCAAGCCGGTCTACGTCCTAGGGACCGGCGAAAGCGTCGAGACGCCGATGGTGAGCCAGATGGAGGACTTCACTTCCTCGCGCGCGTTCCGCGTCGCCGGGCCGACCGCGATGAAAGCAGCCGGCATCGCGCACAAGGACGTGGACCATCTGATGATCTACGACGCCTTCGCGCATTTGCCGCTGTACGGGCTGGAGGACCTCGGCTTCGTCGGCCGCGGCGAGGCCGGCGCGTTCATCGCCGGACGCAACACCGCGCCGGGCAGCAAGTTGCCGCTCAATACCAATGGCGGCGGCCTATCCTACGCGCATTCCGGCATGTACGGGATGTTCGCGTTGCAGGAGAGCGTGCGTCAGATGCGCGGCATCGCGCCGGCGCAGATCGCGGGCGCGAGGATATCCGTCTGCCACGGCGTCGGCGGTATGTTCGCCGCATCGAGCACGATCGTGTTTGGCAATCAGCATCCGTGACGCCACCCTCACCCGGCGCTTCGCGCCGACCTCTCCCGCGATCGTGTCTGCACGGAGCACGAGATCGAACACCCGTCTCACCAAGCCCTACCATACCTCGACCGATGGCCAGGCCGAGCGGATGAACCGAACCGTCAAGGCGTTCCACTACGACGATCTCGAAAGCCTCAAGGCTCATGTCCTGGCATTCGCCAGCACCTACAACTTCGCCAAGCACCTCAAGGCCCTTCGATGGCGCACGCCCTATCAGGCCATCT
>JBDTFI010000117.1:0-4303 GCA_039938035.1 Acetobacteraceae bacterium
AATATCAGCCGCACGGCGCAGTTCGTCGGCATGGAGCGCAGCGCGCTGCATCGCAAGTTGAAGCAGCTGGGCGTGCATTCCGAGGAAAAGGTGGGGAGCTAGGCATGAGCCGCGTCGCCTACGTCAACGGACAATACGTCGCGCAGCGCGAGGCGTCGGTGAACGTCGAGGACCGGGGATATCAGTTCGCCGACGGCATCTACGAGGTGATCTACCTGCATGATGGGCGCATGGTCGATGCCGAGCCGCATCTGGATCGGCTGGAGCGCTCGCTGCGCGAGCTGCGTCTGCCGGCGCCGATGGGCCGGGCGGCGCTGGTGCATGTTCTCGCGGAGACGGCGCGGCGCAACCGGGTTAGCAACGGGATCGTCTACATCCAGATCACCCGCGGCGTATCGCGGCGCGATCACGCCTTTCCGGCCCACCCGATACCGCCGTCGTTCGTCGTGACCGCCAGGCGCACAACTCCCTATCCGCGTGACGTCGCCGCGTGGGCGGGGAGCGCGATCACCCATCCCGACCAGCGCTGGGCACGCTGCGACATCAAGACGGTCGGGCTGACCGCCAACGTGCTCGCCAAGCAGGCCGCGCGGGAGAAGGGCGCGGCGGAGGCGTTCCTGATCCGCGACGGCATGTTGACCGAGGGCGCCTCGACCACCGTGTGGGTCGTCGATGCCGAGGGCTGTCTGCGGACGCGCCATCTCGATCACTCGGTGTTGCCTGGCTGCACACGCGGCGCACTGATCGCCGAGCTTCAGGCCGAGGGCATCATCTTCGAGGAACGGGCGGTCAGCGAGCAGGAGCTGCGGACGGCGCGGGAGGCGTTCATCACCAGCGCGACCAGTTTCGTCCGCCCGATCATCCGCCTCGACGCCGCCCCGGTCGGCGACGGCACGGTGGGGCCGGTGACGCGCCGGCTGTTCGACATCTTCGCCCGCCACGTCACCGGGGGGCTTCGGAACGCCGCTTGAGAATCGGTTGCAGGAACGCAAGAAGGTCGCCGCCCGGAAACAAATGACCCTCCATCCCGGCGGCGGCGGCGGCCTCCATGTCGGTCGGCATGTCGCCCACCATGACGCAACTTTCCGGATCGAGCGCCCAGGCGCGCACGAGATCGAGCAACATGCCTGGCCCTGGTTTGCGCCAATCGCTCGCACGGCGATAGGCGGGGAGCGGTGCCTCGGGATGGAACGGACAGTAGCGGGCATCGTCGATGGTGCCGCCGGCCAGGCGGATTTCGTCGCTCATCCAGCCGAGCAGGTCGCGCACCGCTTGTTCGTCGTAGAAGCCGCGCGCGACGCCTGACTGGTTGGTGACGACGAAGACGTGCCAGCCAGCGTCGGTCGCCAGCCGCAACGCCTCCGAAGCACCCGGGATCCACGCGAACCGTTCGCGCGTGCCGACATGGCCCAGCTCGACGTTCAGCACGCCGTCGCGGTCTAGGAACAGCCCCGGGCGGGCAAGCCGCGCGGGCAATTCGGCGCGCGCCCGCGCGAGGTCTTCGGGCACGCCGATGTCGATGAACCAGCCGTCCGCCACCGTGCCGCGCAAGGCGCCCTCGGCGGCCAGCGCGGGCAGAACATCGCGTTCGAGCGAGCTGGTGGGCGACAGTCGAGCCAGGATTGCGCGATCGACGACGTAAACGCCGGCGTTGACCACGCCCCCACTGTCATGGCCGCATCCCCCACTGTCATGCCCGCCTCGCGGGCATGACAGTGTTTTTGGTCGCTCTCTGAACGCGCTGACCTGATCGTCCTCCAGCGTCACCGCGCCAAAGCGCGCAGCGTCCTCCGTGCGGCGCAGCAACAGGCGCGCCAGCACCGAAGCCGGATCGCCCGCCGCGTCCGCCAGCAGCGGCGCGAGATTAGTGTCGAACAAGCTGTCGCCGTTGCACAGCAGGAACCGCTCGTCGAGCCGGTCGGCCGCGCCGAGCAGGGCGCCCCCGGTGCCGGAAGGGGTCGGCTCGGCCAGCACCTCAACCCCAGCCGTCTTGGGCAGGGTGGGCGTAAGTGCCTCGACTTCGCGAACCAGCGCCGGCGCCAGATGGCCGCCGAGGATCAGGAACCGCTCGATCCCGAAGCGTTGCAGCTCCCGCATCAGCCAGAACAGGAACGGGCGCCCGCCCACATCCAGCACCGGCTTCGGCGTCGCCTCGGCAAGCGCCCCCAGCCGCGTCCCCCGCCCACCGGCGAGGATCACGCATTGGCGGATCAAGGCGGCGGGCAGAGCGCGCGTTCCACCAGGGCGCAGAAGATGTGCGCGGCGGTGATGTGAAGCTGCTGGACGATCGCCGTCTCGTCGGCCGGCACGCGCAGCACCGGATCGCACAGCGCGGCCATCGGTCCGCCGGCGCGGCCCGCGAAGCCGAAGCAGCGCATCCCCTTGTCCCGCGCCGCCTCCAACGCGCGCAGCAGATTGGCCGACCGTCCGGAGGTGGAGATCGCCAGCAACACGTCGCCCGGCCGCCCGAGGGCGGTCACCTGCCGGGCGAAGACGTGCTCGAAGCCGTAATCATTCGCGGTCGCGGTTATCACCGCCGCATCGGCGGTCAGCGCGATGGCCGGCAGCGGTACGCGATCGTACATCAGTCGTCCGACGATCTCGCCCGCGATGTGCTGGGCATCGGACGCGCTGCCGCCGTTGCCGGCGATCATCAGCTTGCCGCCCGCCTGCATGGACGCGACCGTGATCCGCGCCATGTCGGCGAGCGTCGTCCGCACCACCGCGTCCTCGCCCAGCGCCGTCGCCGCCGCGATCGAGCGAGCGAAGTAGCCGGCGACCCAGTCGGCATCGCTTTTCCTCATCCTTGCCTGATAGCGGTTTGTTCATCGTTGGCAAGCTAAGCCTGGGCCGATGCCGCGTCCCGCCGCCCTGCCGCTCGCCGGCACCCGTCTCGCGCGGGCGCGGGCGCCTCTGCGCCTGGGGCTGGCGGGCGGCGGCACCGACCTGCCCGCCTACGCCGGACGGTTCGGCGGGGCCGTGCTGAACGCCACCATCGACCGCTACGCCTTCGCCTCTGTCGCCGCCCGCACCGATGGCCGGCTGGTGTTCGACGCCGGGGACCTCGATCGTCTGGAGACCCACGCCCCGGCCGCGCGGCTGGCGCATTCGCGGCTCGATCTGCATCGCGGGGTGTATGAGCGGATGATGCGCCAGTTCAACGACGGCGCACCGCTCGCGCTGACGGTCGCGACATCGGTGGATGCGCCGCTCGGCTCGGGCCTCGGCTCGTCCTCGGCCCTGGTGGTCGCGCTGATCGGCGCCTACGCGGCCTTCCTCCGGCGCACCCTCGCCCCGCGCGAGGTCGCACGCCTCGCCTGCGACATCGAACGCCGCGACCTCGGACTCGCCGGCGGCCAGCAAGACCAGTACGCGGCGTCCTATGGCGGGCTGAACATGATCCGCTTCCCGCCGCGCGGGGAGGCGGTGGTGGACCGCCTGCGCGTGGCGCCGTCTGTCACGCGCGAACTGGAGGCCTCGCTCGCGCTGTGCTTCTCGGGCGAGGCCCGCGCATCGTCGCGCATCATCGCCGAGCAGGCGCACAACCTCGACGCCGATCACGCGGCGCTCGCGGCGATGCACCGGCTGAAGGACGCCGTGACGGCCATGCGCGACGCGCTGCTGGACGGCGACCTCGCGGCGTTCGCCGCCGGGCTGGATCGCTCCTGGCAAGCGAAGAAGGCGACCGCGTCGGGCATCGTGACGCCGGCAACCGAGGCGCTGGAAGCGCTGGCGCGCGCCGCCGGGGCCACCGCCGTGAAGGTCTCGGGCGCCGGCGGCGGCGGCTTCGTGATGTGCGTGGTCCAGCCCGAACGGCGCGCCCGCCTCATAACTGCCTTGCAGGCGGCGGGACATCCGACCTATCCAGTGCGCTTGACCGAGGCCGGCAGCGAGGCGTGGCTGCCGCACCGGCCCGCCCAGGTCTTTCCCGGCCCAACCGATGAGCCATTCCGTGCCCCGGCTGCTGTTCCTCGCCCATCGCATCCCGTATCCGCCCAACAAGGGCGAGAAGCTTCGCGCGTATAACGTCATCGCCCATCTCGCCCAACGCTTCGACATAAGGCTCGGCTGCCTGATCGACGACCCGGCGGACTGGGACGGGGTGGAGGCGCTGCGCCGGCTGTGCGGCGACGTCGCGGCCTTCGGCATCACTCGCCGCCCGCAGCGCATCAAGGCGCTGCTGCGCGCCCGGCCCGGCCGGTCGATGATGCTCGACTACTACCGCCACCCAGGGCTGCGGCGCTGGGTGGGCGCCCAACTGGCGGAGGGAATGGACGCCGCACTCGTCTACACGACGGCAATG
>JBDTFI010000118.1:0-5483 GCA_039938035.1 Acetobacteraceae bacterium
TTCCCGCCCACGCGTCGAGGCATCTCCATCCAGTCGTTCGTTGACCACGATCGGATCAGGTCCTGCCCCCACTCGCGGTCGATCACGTCGGCGAGGCGCGCGCGCGAGGCTTCGGGGAGGGCGCCCAACGAGTTCCCGTCGAGGTAGATCACCCCGTCGGGGATCGCGAACAGCGCGCGAAAGGAGGCGAGCGGGTCGGCCGCGTCAAGCGCGGCGAGGTCGGCGGTCATCAGAGCAGCTCCATTTCATTCCCGGTCACTATACCGATCCGTCACGGGCGCTTGCGTCACGCCGGAAGAACCGCCATCGTACCGGCAGCGTTGCGGATTCCGCCATGATCATTGCTTGTCCCGATTGCGGGACGATCCAGCGTCTGCCGGTCCTGGGCCGGCACGGTCGCAGCCTGTGCCGACGCTGCGGGAAAGTACTCGAGCGCGCCGCCGGGCGCAGCCTTGATGCCGCGCTCGCCTTGTCGTTCACCACCTTCCTGCTGTGGTTTCCCGCCAACCTCGCCACCCTGATGACGATCCGCTTCGCCGGGATCGAGCGGTCGAGCCATCTGGGTTCGGGGGTGGCCGAGATGTGGCACGAGGGCTGGCCGTATCTCGCCATCGTGGTCGGGTTACAGGGCGTGGTGCTGCCGTTCCTGCGCTTCGGCCTCATGGCCACGGCGCTGGCCGCGATCAGGCTGGAGCGCCAGGGGCGATGGACCGGGTGGGTGTATCGCTGGGCCGAGCACCTCGATCTATGGGCGATGCCCGACGTGTTCCTGCTGGGCGCGGCGATCGGCTATAGCCGGGTGGCGGTGCATATCCCGGTCATTATCGGGGTGGGTGGCTATTCGCTGATCGCTGCGGCGTTCTTCACGATGATGACGCGCGCGAGCGTCGACCGTGTCGTCGTCTGGCGCGCGATCGCCCATCCCGACCCGCCGCTGTCGGGGCCGCGCCTCGCCTGCACCGAGTGCGACCTGGTGCTGAGCGGGGACCTCGCTGGCCACCGCTGCCCGCGCTGCCTGGCGCGGCTGTCGCGGCGCAAGCCCTTCGCAGTCTCGTACGCGGCGGCGCTGGTGATCGCCGGGTTTCCGTTGTTCGTCATGTCCAACTGGTTCCCGTTGAGCATACAATATGGCCCTGGCTCGGCGGTGGAGAACCAGACGATCGCCTGGGGCGTGCTGCAACTCGTGGACGCGAATCTGTGGGTATTGGCCGTCGTCATCTTCATGGCCAGCATCCTGATCCCGCTCACCAAGCTGATCAGTCTCAGCTGGCTGCTTTGGTCCATCCACCATCGCTCCGAGAAGCGGCTGGTCCTTAAGACACGGGTGTTCCGCTTCGTCGAGGAGATTGGGCGCTGGTCGAATATCGACATATTCACCATCACCATCTTCATCCCCATTTTTCAGGTCGGCGGTTTCCTGAGTGTCCGCGCGGGCACCGGCGCGCCGGCGTTCCTGGCGGTGATCGTCCTGACGATGTTCGCGGCAAAATTGTTTGATCCCCGCCTCTTGTGGGACCAAATGAAGGTGCACGCATGAGCGCCGGGAACGGCGAGTCACGGCAGGACGACCATGGACCCGACCATGGCGCACCGCGCGTGGACCCCGAGCCGCCACCGGCGTGGGAGGAGAGGAGCCGCTGGCCCGGCTGGATCTGGGGCATCCCGATCGCCGCCGTGCTGATCGTCGGCTGGCTCGCCATCAAGCAGTTCACCAATGAGGGAACAGTGGTGACGGTCATCTTCCCCGGCGCGGGGGGGATCAGCGCCGGGCAGACGGATGTCCAGTATGACGGGATGAAGGTGGGACAGGTGGAATCCGTCCAACTCGAGAAGGATCTTCTGCACGTAAAGACCGCTATTCGGTTGAACCCGGAGATGGAGGGCCATCTCGGTCCCGGCACCGCGTTCTGGATCAGTGGGCCCAGCCTGAGCGATCTGTCCTCGATCCGCTCCATCATCTCAGGTCCGAGTATCGGGATGCAGCCGCGGCCGGGGAAAAAGCAGGACGAGTACCAGGGACTGGCGGAGCCGCCGGTCGTGCCCGAGAAGGTCGCGGGAACGCACTACGTCCTGCATGCGCCCCGGCTCGGCAACGTCGCGCGCGGCTCGCTGATCTACTTTCACGATCTGAACGTCGGCAAGGTCGAGGATACCACACTCACGTCGGGCCTGCATTTCGATATCGACGCCTTCGTCAGGGCCCCGTACGACAAGCTCGTCCATGACGACACGCGCTTCTGGAACGCCGGCGCGGTGCAGGTCTCGATGCAGGGGCCCGGACCGCGCGTGCAGCTCCAGGGGATACCTGCGCTGCTGTCGGGAGCGGTGGATTTCGACACCCCGACCAAGCTCCCGCCAGGCGCGATCGCGGGGATCGGCCACGAATTCACGCTCTACACCAGCAAGGGCGAGGCGGACTTCGCCCCGGGTCCACCCTCGGTCGCCTATCGCGCGGTGTTCGGCGCCGATGCCGGCTCGCTGGCGAAGGGCGCGGCGGTCAATCTCGCCGGGACACAGGTGGGGAGCGTCGAGAGCGCCCAGCTGGAATACGATCCGACGAGCGGGACGCTGCGCGAGTTGGTGACGCTGGCGATCCAGCCGTCGCGGATCGCGCTCGCCGGGGGCGCGACCTGGCCGGCGAGCGGGCGCACCGAGATGGACGCGCTGATGAACCGCCTGATCGCTCAGGGTCTGCGCGCCCAGCCGGGCTCCTCGATCCCGCTCATCGGGCCGAAGGACGTGGAGCTGGCGTTCGTGAAGCAGGCTGCGCCCGCGGCGCTGATCGACGGCGACCCGCCGGAGATCCCGTCGCAATCGGGCGGGTCGGGGCTCGACGGCATCATGGCCTCGGTGAGCGGCGTCGCCACCAAGATCGACAATTTGCCGCTCGATCAGATCGCCGACAACATCCACACGATCACGAGCCGTCTGGCCGATCTCAGCAAATCGCCCGAGCTGACCCGAAGCCTCGAAAGCCTGCACCAGTCGCTCGCCAACGTGGAGAAGGTCACCGCCACGGCGAAGACGGATGTGCCGGCGCTGCTGGCCGCGCTGCGGAAGGCGGCGACCGATGCCCAGGGCGCCGTTTCGGCCGCTCGCGACCTCATCAGCTCGACCGCGGGGAACGGACCGATGGGCATGAACACCGCGGGGCTCAACCAGACGCTCTACGAGGTCAGCCGCGCGGCGGCGTCGATCCGCCAGTTGACCGACTATCTCACCCTCCATCCCTCCGCGCTGATCCGGGGGCGGCAGTGACCATGTCAGGGACGGCGATGACGATGCGCACGCATGTGGTGCTGCTGGGTTTGCTGCTGGGCGGCTGCGCCAGCGCGACGACCGACACCTTTACCCTGTCTTCCGTTCCGCCGGAACGTCAGGCGCTGGCCCGCGCCTCGCTCCGGCCGCCGCTGGAGGTCGGCGAGGTGTCGATCCCGGCCACGATCGACCGCAACGAGATCGTCCTCAACGCTCCCGGCGATCGGCTGGATGTGACCGCCAACAGCATCTGGGGGGCGCCGGTCCGCCAACTCATCCGCCGCGCTTTGTCCGACGATCTCACCGCGCGCCTGCCGCCCGGCTCGGTGCTTCCGCCGGGTGATCCCGGACCGAAAGCCGGGCTACGCATCCTGACCGTGTCGATCGATCAGTTCGGCGGCGATACTTCGGGGCACGTTGTGCTGAGTGCCGCGTGGCTGCTCGCACCCTCGGGGACGGCGCCGACCGGCACGCCGCACCGCACGCGGATCGAGCTGAATGCCGGCGCGGGCACGCCGACGGCGGTGGTCCCGGCGATGAGCCGGGCGCTGGGAATGCTCGCCGACCGGATCGCGGCGTCGCTTCGTTAGCGATCGCCGCCTGGATGGACGGGCTCGCATAGCCCATATAAGGCTGATCCATTGAAGGAGGCCATCATGCGCCTGTTCGGCGGCGGTGCCGCGTCCGCGACACGCGAGGATTTCCCGGTCACCCACACCGACGAGGAATGGAAGCGGAAGCTGACACCCGAGCAGTACCGCGTCCTGCGCGGCCACGGCACGGAGCGCGCCGGAACCAGCCCCCTCAACGCGGAAAAGCGCGCGGGAACCTTCGTCTGCGCCGGCTGCGGGGAGAAGCTCTATGCGTCCGACACCAAGTTCGAGAGCGGCACGGGCTGGCCCAGCTTCTACGCTCCGCTGCCCGAAGGCGTCGGCACCAGCGAGGATCGCAGCCTGTTCGCGACCCGCACCGAGGTCCATTGCAGCCAGTGCGGCGGACATCTCGGGCATGTCTTCGAGGACGGCCCCAGGCCGACCGGCCTGCGCTACTGCATGAACGGCGACGCGATGCGCTTCGAGCCGGCCGCCTCGTAGGCGTGAGCGAGCCGCCCGAGCCGCGCGCCAATCCGGTCCTGATCGGCCACGAGGCCGCCGAGGCGACGTTGCTCGGCGCGCTCGGCGGTACGCGGATGCATCATGCGTGGATGATCACCGGGCCGGAGGGGGTCGGGAAGGCGACGCTCGCCTTCCGCTTCGCCCGCCGTTTGCTCGCCGGCGCGTCGGCCGGGGACACGCTGGCGCTCGATCCCGCCGGTCCGGTGTCCAGGCGCATCGCGGCGGGTGGCCACGCCGACCTGTTCACCCTGCAACGGACCGTCGGCTCGGACGGCAAGAAGCTCCGCGGCGAGATCGGCGTCGACAACGTGCGCGCGGTCAGCGCCTTCCTGCGCCTGACCCCCGCCGAGGGTGGCTGGCGCGTCGTCATCGTGGATCGCGCCGACGAGTTGAACCGCAACGCCGCCAACGCGCTTCTGAAGATCCTTGAGGAACCGCCCGCGCGCGCCTTGCTTCTGCTGGTCTGCGCCTCGCCCGGCCGCCTGCCGATCACCTTGCGCAGCCGCTGCCGCCGCCTCGCGTTGCGCCCGCTGTCGGATGCCGACATGGCGCGGCTCCTGGCGCTCTATCTTCCGGATGTGGCGGAGGACGAACACGCCCGGCTGATCGCGCTGGCGGAAGGTTCCCCCGGCCGGGCGCTGCTGCTGCGCGACGCCCACGGCCTCGCGCTCGCCGGCCTCGTCGATCAGGTGCTCGCGGCGCTGCCGGAGGTGCCGGGCGCGGGGTGGGACGTCGCCGACCGACTGGGCCGCGCCGATGGCGGGTTCTCGGCCTTCATGGACCTGCTGCGCGCCGCCATCGCCGCCGCCGTGCGCGCCGCCGCCCGGGGGCAGGCCGATCCTGAGCAGGCCCGGCTTGTCGATCTGCATCCTCTTGATGCCTGGGCGGACGTGTGGCACGCGCTGACCCGCTTGCAGGACGAAACCGAGCGGTTCGCGCTCGACAGGCGCCAGGCGGTCCTGACCGGCCTGCGGCTGCTTGCCGAACCGTCCCAAGGGACAGCATGACCCAGCGCAGCTTCATCACGACGCCGATCTTCTACGTCAACGGCGCCCCGCATATCGGGCACGCCTACATCTCGATCGCCGCCGACGTGATGGCGCGCTTCAA
>JBDTFI010000119.1:0-7621 GCA_039938035.1 Acetobacteraceae bacterium
GCAGGCCCATGGCGTGGACCATGTGGGTGGAGATCGGAGTCGGGGCGACGCCGACGCGCACCTCGGTCAGGCCGAAGATCGAATCGGGCGTCGCCAGCGCGACGTCGACGCAGCAGACCATGCCGCAGCCGCCGCCGAAACAGGCGCCGTGGACCATTGCGATGGTCGGCTTCGGGAACTCGTTCAACAGCTGCATGGCCCGCGTGGTTGCCATCGAGGCGGCGTAGTTCTGTTCCGGGCCATACCCGGCGGCGACGCCCAGCCAGGTGATGTCGGCGCCCGCCTGGAAGTGCCGCCCGGCGCCGCGCAGGACCAGGCAGCGAACCCCGGGGTCAGGAGACAGACGCTCCAGCCCGACGATGAGTTCGCCGAGCATGTCCTCGTTGTAGGCGTTGCCGACCTCCGGCCGGTTCAGGGTAGCGGTGGCGACGCCGCGGACGTCGATGTCGAGGAGGACGAGGGTCATGAGGTCACCTTTCGCTAAACGATGCGATCAACGCGCCACCGTTTTCACGCCCAGCGCTAGCCCAGCCTCGCTGAAGCGGCGATCCTGGGTGCAGAGCGTCGTGCGTCGCGCTCCTCAAGCAACGGTAGTCGCCTCGGCGGTTAGGCCGGCTATCAATAGCGACGTGTGCAGATAATGCGTCAATAGCGGTCTTCGTCGCGCATCCGGCGAATGAAGTCGCCTGCCCCCCCCCTGCTGCATTGGAGTGGCGTCGGTGACGGCGCGCAGGGCCGAAGCGTCGACCCGCTCTCGGGCCGCTTCGGCAGAGGGCGCCAGCCAATTGGCCGCCGGATCTGTATTGGCGCCGCAGACCACCACACCCACCCGCGCGTCCGGAGGCGGCACGAACGCACCGGAGGTCAGGCCGGCGAGCGCGGTCGCGCCGCCCGGTTCGGCGATCAGGCGCAGACGGTCCCATAACAGGCGCTGGGCGGCGGCGATCGCCGTGTCCGTCACCAGGACGGATGCGGCGACATGGGCCTGCGCGATGGGAAACATCAGGGCTCCGACCTCCCGCGCGCCGAGGCTGTCGGCCGCCAGTCCGCCGACCGCCGCTGCCACCGGCCGGCCGGCGCGCAGCGCGTCATGCAGCGCCGGGCAGCCCTCTGGCTCGACGCCGATCACCTGGGCGCTCCCGGCGTACCAGGCGGCGATACCACCGATCAGGCCGCCGCCGCCGACCGCGACAAGGATGTGGGTGAGGTCGGGGGCGTCCGTCTCGAACTCCAGCCCGACCGTACCCTGGCCGGCGATTACGTCGGAATGGTCGTAGGCGTGGACGTCGAGCGCGCCGGTTTCGGCCTGGCGCGCCCGGCAGGCGGTGAGCGCCTCGGCGTAGGTGGCGCCGGTCCGGATCACGCGGGCACCGTAGCTCTCGATCCGGGCGACCTTGGCCGCCGGGGTCGCTTCGGGGACGAAGATCTCGGCGGCGAGGCCGAGCGAGCGGGCGGCGAAGGCGACGGCGGCGCCGTGGTTGCCGCCCGAGGCGGCGATCACGCCATGCGCCGGCCGATTGGCGGCCAGGAGCCTGTTGAACGCTCCGCGTGGCTTGAAACTACCGGCGTGCTGGAGCAATTCCAGCTTCAGCACGAGAAGGCTGGCTGGCGTCGTGCCGAAATGCTTTCCGTCAAGGCGGAGCACCGGTGTGTGACGGACATACCCGGAAATTCGCCGGGCGCCGGCGGCGATCGTGGCACGGTTGGTCATTGCCGCTTGACGCTGGCATGGGCGCTCGCTTGCGGCAAGGATGCAACATTAAGTCGCTTCCATTTTCTCGGGCACCGGATCAAGGTGTGGACTCATGACGAAAGTCACACGAGTGCATGGGACGTGCGTCGCTCGTGACGGCGATGGGGTTCTGCTGTTGGGCGCGCCCGGCGCCGGCAAGTCGGACCTCGCGCTGCGGTTGCTGGCGCGCGGATTCGAGTTGGTCGCCGACGATCAGGTGATGATCGAGGACGGCGCCGCGCACGCGCCCGCTGCGCTCGCCGGGCTGTTGGAGGTGCGCGGGCTCGGCATTCTGCGCCTGCCATACGCGGCGACGGCACGGGTCGCGCTCGTGGTCGAGCTTGGCGAGGCCGAACGCCTGCCGGCCCCGGAGCGTCACGATGCGCTGGACGTGCCGATGGTGCGGGTGCGCGCCGAGGCCGCCTCGGCGCCCGAGCGCGTGGCGCTCGCGCTTGACTGTGTGCTCCGCCGGGTCAGCCAGGTCGCCGGGGCGTTCGTGTCGTGACCGACCCGGTTTCCGTCGTGCTGGTCAGCGGGCTGTCGGGCGCCGGCAAGTTGTCGGTGCTCCGCGCGCTCGAGGATCTCGGGTTCGAGGCAGTGGACAATCCGCCGTTCGCGATGCTGGAGGACATGGTCCACCGGGCGCGGCGAAGCCTCGCCATCGGGGTCGACGCGCGCACCACCGGGTTCGACGCCGCTGCGGTGCTGGCGGCGCTGGAGCGACTGCGCGCCGATCCCCGCCTACGAACCGAGTTGGTCTACGTGTGGGCCGAGGAGGCGATCCTGCTGCGTCGCTTCTCGGAGACGCGACGGCGCCATCCGCTGGCGCCGCAGGGGCGGGTGGCCGACGGGATCACGCAGGAACAGGCGCTGATCAGCCCCTTGCGGGAGGCCGCGGACCTGGT
The DNA here is from genome assembly GCA_039938035.1 of Acetobacteraceae bacterium. Classification (GTDB taxonomy): domain Bacteria; phylum Pseudomonadota; class Alphaproteobacteria; order Acetobacterales; family Acetobacteraceae; genus DATFDN01. The sequence continues at coordinate 2,638 of JBDTFI010000119.1, forward strand.
ACTCGACACATCGGACCTGCCGCTCGCCGCCATGCGGGGGCTGATCGAGCGGCGCTACGACGGGCCGAACGCGACCGACGTGCCGGGACTGTCGATCGCGTTGGTCTCGTTTTCCTACGCCCACGGCCTGCCGCGCGACGCAGATCTGGTCTTCGATGCGCGGTTTTTGCGGAACCCCCACTACGATCCCATATTGCAGCCGAAGACGGGACTTGACGCTGACGTGGCAGCCTATATCGATGCCGACCCGGACTTCCCGACCTTCCTTCGCATGATCCAGGATCTCTTGAAGCTGCTCTTGCCGAGGTTCACCCAAGACGGCAAGAAGTACGCCACGATTGCGGTGGGATGCACCGGCGGGCGCCACCGCTCGGTCCATATCGTGGAGACACTGGCGCGGAACCTGGGGAACGACGACGCGGGATGGCGGCTACACGTCGCCCACCGCGAACTGGCCCGGGAGGGTCTATCCGCCGCCTTCCTGGCGGACCGCCCGGCTCGGCTTCCGGTCGGGAAGGCCTGAGACGCACGCCGTGAACGACTGCAAGGACCCGCTTAACACCCCATGATCGGCATGATCCTCGTTACCCACGGCCGCCTGGCGGTCGAGTTGCGTTCGGCGATGGAGCATGTCGTCGGGGCGCAACGCAACGTCGATACGGTCTGCATAGGCCCCGACGACGACATGGATAACCGGCGCGCCGAGATCGAGCGATGTATCGAGCACTGCGACACCGGCGATGGGGTGGTGCTGCTGACCGACATGTTCGGCGGCACGCCCTCGAACCTCGCCATCTCCATGATGGAACGCAAGGGTGTCGAGGTGATCGCCGGCGTGAACCTGCCGATGCTGGTGAAGCTGGCCAAGGTGCGCTCCAATCAACCGCTGGCCGATGCCGTCGATTGCGCCGAGGCGGCCGGGAAGAAATACATCGCCGCCGCCAGCCACGTCCTGCACGGCTGCAAGGTGAACGGGGCCCGAGGCTGCGGATGAGCGGCCAGGGGCCGCGCGCACCGACCGACGCAGCCTCTGATTCTGATCCCGGAAGCGCGGACCCCAGCCCCGCGCCGGTTCTGAGCCGCATCGTCGTCATCTCCAACAAGCGCGGCCTGCACGCCCGCGCGGCCGCCCGGTTCGTGACCCTGGCGGAGCGCTTCGGCGCCGCCGTGGACGTGCTGCGCGACGGCCAGAGCGTCTCGGCCCGCTCCATCATGGGGCTGATGATGCTCGGCGCCGGCCCGGGCGCGGAGATCGAGCTGCGCGCCGAGGGATGGGACGCGCGAGAGGCGCTGGACGCGCTGGTCGCGCTCGTCGAGTCCGGCTTCCATGAGCAGGACTGAGCCGCCCCCGCCACAGCATAAGCGGTTATCGGCGCTCGCCTCGCGTGCCTTGGACCGGGCACCCATGGCGTTCGCGGGCATCCCGGTTTCGCCAGGCGTTGCGATCGGACCGGTATTCACCGCCGCCGAACCGGTGCCCGTGATCACCCGGGTCTATGTCGGCGAGGCAGACCATCCCGCCGAGATGGTGTTGCTGGAGGCGGCGATCACGCAGTCGCGCCGCCAGCTCCGCAAGCTCCAGGCGCGCCTTGCCCAGCTTCCCGAAGACAGTCAGACGGAACTGGCTCCGCTGATCGAGGCCTATCTGCGGATGCTGAGCGGCTCGCGGCTGATTCGCGGGGCGCGCGCGCGCATCCTGGAGCGACGGCGCTCGGCCGAAAGCGCGACAGCCGAGGAGGCCGAGGCGATCGCGGCGGCGATCACGGGGCAGGCCGAGCCGGGGATGCCGGCAGAGGACCGCGCCAGCCTGCAACGCCGCGCCGACGAGGTGCGCGAGATCGCGCGCCGGTTGGTGCGGAACCTGATCCGCGTGCCGTTTCGCAGTTTCGCCGGTCTTCCCGACGGCGCGATCCTGATCGCCGAGGGGCTTCGCCCGGCCGATGCCGCATTGCTGGACCCGGCGCGACTGGCCGGTGTCGCGACCGAGGAGGGGGGCGCGGATGGCCATACCGCGGTGATGCTGCGCGCCCTCGGCGTGCCCGCCGTGCTGGGAGCCGCGGGACTCGCGCACGCGATCCGCCCCGGCGACACGGCGATCGTCGACGGTGCGAGCGGGCGGGTGACACTGAACCCGGACGCCGCGATGCTCGCCGCCGCGCGGCGCGGCGTGACCGCGTTCGCCCGCGAGCGCCAGCGCTTCCTTCGCCTGCGTGGACTACCCGCCGAAACCCAGGACGGCGAGAAGGTCGAGTTGCAGGCCAACCTGGAACTGCCGCTCGAGCTGCCGCGCATCCAGCAATCCGGCGCGCTGGGGATCGGTCTGCTGCGCACCGAGTTCCTGTTCATGAACCGCGAGACCGTGCCCGACGAGGACACGCAGACCGAGAGTTACCGCGCGATCATCGAGGCGATGGGCGGCGCCACCGTGACCGTGCGAGTCCTCGACTGGGGCGGCGAGAAGGACATCGACGCCTTGGCGGCGGAGGGCGTGGTGCCGGATGTGGCGGACGCCAACCCGGCGCTCGGTCTGCGCGGCATCCGCTTGCTGCTGCGCCATCCGGGCCTGCTGGAGACGCAGTTGGCGGCCATCCTGCGTGCCGCCTCCGCCGGACCCGTGCGGGTGATGCTGCCGATGGTCACGACGGTGGCCGAGGTGCGCGCGGCGCGGGAAATCTACGATCGGGTGGCACGCCGGCTGCGCCGGCGCGGCGAGCGGCTGCCCGAGAAGCTGCCGCCCCTGGGGATCATGATCGAGACGCCGGGCGCCGCGCTCGCCGCCGACGCCCTGGCGCTCGAATCGGATTTCTTCGCGATCGGCACCAACGACCTGACCGCGTATACGCTGGCCGTCGACCGTGCCGAGAGCACGGTGGCGGCGCTTTACGACCCGCTGCACCCGGCGGTTCTTCGCCTGGTACAGTTCGCCACCGAGGCGGCGCTGCGGATGCGGATGCCGGTCTCGGTCTGCGGCGAGATGGCCGCCGACCCGCGCCTGACCCCGCTGCTGCTGGGCCTGGGCTTGCGAAGCTTCAGCATGAACGCGGGCGCGGTGCCGCGGGTGAAGCAGGCGGTGCGCGCGGTCACCATAGACGCGTGCGCCCGCTTCGCGCGCCGGGTGATGGAGCAGTCCGATCCCGGGCGGATCCGCGAGTTAATCGAAGCGGGGGTGGACTCAGCTCGCTGACGATGTCGGCTCACGCCTGCGCTGCGCGAGCCAGAACGCCTCATATTTGTAGGGCACATCCTCTTTTTTTAGACATAACTACAATTGCGCGCTGCCGTTAACGCGTCCGCAGCGATTTATTTTTTAGATTCCAGTCACTCCGGCGGTTCGCTAGCCAGCGGACGGGATTTTAGAAGGGTGATTCCCCAAATGGCGACCCAGACCTCGGTGACCAACTCCGGCACCACGACGACCGGCGCGCTGCTGAGCCCCGCCATTCCTGCTCCCGCCCTCGCGACGTTTGGATTGTCCCACGCTGCCTCGACCGGCGGTAGCAAAGTATTTGACTGGAGCGATCGGGCCAACTGGTCGAATGGCGCCCCACCGAGCAGCCTGGGGGGCGCCGCAGCGGTCGTCGTTTCGGCCGGCACCGGTGGCACCAATGTCGACGACATCGCCTCGCTGACGATCAGCAGCCTAAACTTTCTGGCCGGAGCCCCGGCCCTGGAAATCGCCGCCGGCAACAGGCTCACCATTACCGGCGCCGGGACGAATGGCTCGATCAGGCTCGATGCCAACGCGACGTTGCTGGAGCCGAATTCGGGCCTCTCGTGCATCACCCTGGCCGGCAGCGGCGCTCGGGTCGAGATGGGTGGCGTTCCCCGCGGCTATATCGCGTTCAGCACGGTCGCCGGTACCTCCGGCAGCCTTTTCATCGCGCAGCCCCAGGCAGGCACGGCCACCGCGCCGGGCGTGGACCCACAGGTCATTCAGAATTTTGCCGTGGGCGACCACATCTACATCGAAGAGAAACAGACGGGTTCGCTGACGGCCACGTACCTGCCCGGGAGCGGCGCGGCCGGAACCCTGCTGATCAGCAACGGTGGGGTCCCGGTCTACGAATTCACCAATTTCTACGGAAATCCGGCCCTGAACTACCAGGTGGCCGAGACGGCCATCACCGACCCGTTGACCGGCCAAGCGGGCATCGCCGCACTGGACGTCTTCGTCTCGGCCGCGGCCAAGCCAATGAATTGGCTGACCGGCGCCTCGACGAGTAGCCCGGGATCTAACACGGCGGTCGTGGTCTCGGCAGGCGCCTCCGGGGCCAGCATCGACTACTTCCCATCGCTGACGATCAGCAGCCTGGACTTTCTGGCCGGAGCCCCCGGCCTGGAAATCGCCGTGGGCAACACGCTCACGATCGCCGGCGCCGGGACGAATGGCACGATCAAGCTCGATGCCAACGCGACGTTGCTGGAGCCGAATTCGGGCGCCTCGTACGTCAACCTGGCCGGCAACGATGCCCGGGTCGAGATGGGCGCCGTTCCTCGCGGCTATATCCAGTTCAGTACGGTCGCCGGCACCTCCGGCAGCCTCATCATCGAGCAACCCCAGTCACACACGGCGACGGCCCCGGGAATCGACCCGCAGAGCATTCAGAATTTCACCGCCGGCGACCAGATTTATATCGAAGAACGTCAGACCGGCCCTCTAACTGTTACGTACACTCCTGGCATTGGCAGCACGGGGACGCTACTAATCAGTGACGGGGCGATCCCGATCTACGAGTTCAATAATTTCCAGGGCAATTCGGCCCTGAACTATCAAGCCGGGGAGACGACCATCACCGATCCGCTAACTGGGAGCGTCGGCGCGTCCGCGCTCGACCTCCACATCTCGACGACTGCCAAGTCGCCAACTCAGGCCCCCAACGCCTCGAACCCCGGCAGCTCCGGATACGGATCCACTTCCAGCAGCCCGCCCGCGTCCGGGCCAACGACTCCCCCCCCGGTGCACCCGGTGCCCGCCCCCCCTCCG
>JBDTFI010000120.1:0-11133 GCA_039938035.1 Acetobacteraceae bacterium
TATCCCACCCGGATCAGATGCACGTCGACGAGCGGGCGCTTCTGGAGCCGGCGCCCCAGCGCCCGACGCAACGCGGCCCGCGCCGCCTCCGGTAGTCCCTCGTCGTCACGGCGCAGCGCCAGCGGCAGCGCCTCGATCGCGTCGGCGAACTCCTCCACGACACGGGCGGCTTCGGGGTCATCAGCCTCGAACAGGCCCGGCGCGCTGACTTGCGGCACGCCGCACACCCGCCCCGCCTTGTCAATCGCGAGGCTGCCGAGCACCACGCCGTTGAACAGCATCCGCCGCCGTGCCGCCAGCACGCCGCCGTTCAGCGCCACCAGCCGTGTGCCGTCCGCGACCAACCGCCCGACCGGCGCGCTATCGACGATTTCGACCGCGCCGGGCGCCAGGTTGAGGATGTCGCCGTCCTCCATCAGGACTGACGTAGCGCCGGCCTCCTCCGCCAGCGCGGCGTGCGCCGACAGATGACGCCACTCCCCATGCACCGGAACCGAGAAGCGCGGCCGCACGAGCCGGTACATCCGGCGCAACTCGTCGCGCGCGGGGTGGCCGGAGACGTGGACCAGATGGTCCATGTCGGTCATCAGCCGCACGCCGCGGCGTACCAGATTATCCTGCACGGTGCCGATCGCGACCTCGTTGCCGGGGATCACGCGGCTGGAGAAGATCACGGTGTCGCCCTCGCCCAGCACGATGCGCGGGTGCGTGTCCATCGCCACGCGGGCCAGCGCGCTGCGAGGCTCCCCCTGGCTGCCAGTGATGAGAATCAGCAGATTGTCGTCGGGGATCGAGCCGGCGTCGTCCTCGCCGGCGAACGTCGCGGTGCCCTTGAGGTATCCGGTTTCGCGCGCCGACTGAACCATATTGCGGATCGACCGCCCCACCAAGGCGAGCGTCCGACCGGCATCGCGAGCGGCCAGCGCGATGCTTTCGATGCGCGCGATGTTCGATGAAAAGCACGTCACCGCGATGCGTCCGGTCGGCACGCCGCGGATCAACGCGCTCAGGCTGCGCCGGACCTCCTGCTCGCTGCCCGAGTGCCCCTCCACCATCGCGTTGGTGGAATCGCAAATCATCGCCAGCACGCCCGCGTCGCCGAGCGCGGCGAGCGCGGCCTCGTCGGTACGCGGGCCGATCAGCGGGTCGGGATCGAGCTTCCAATCGCCGGTATGCAGCACCACCCCGGCGGGCGTGGTGATAACCAGCGCCTGCGCCTCCGGAATCGAATGCGCGACCTGAATGAAGCGCAAGCCGAACGGCGCGAGGTCGAAGCTCCCGCCCGGCGGGATCACATGGATCTTCACCTGGTTGAGAAGCTGCGCCTCGGTGAGCTTGCGCCGCAGCACGGCAGCGGCGAACGGCGTCGCGTAGACGGGGCATCGCAGGCGCGGCCACAGCCAGGCAACCGCGCCGATATGGTCCTCATGGGCGTGGGTGATGACCAAACCGACCAGCTTGTCGCGGCGCTCGGCGATGAAGCCCGGGTCGGGCATCATCACCTCGACCTCGGGATTCGCCGAACCGCCGAAGCCGATACCGCAATCGACCGCGAGCCAATACCCGCCGCTGCGATAAAGGTTCAAATTCATGCCGATCTCGCCCGTCCCGCCCAAGGGCACGAAGGCGAGATCGCCGTTCTGGCCGTTCATTCGCAATAGCTCATTCAATATCGCTCAATCGTGTCCTGTCCTTCGGCAATGTGGGGGCGGGGTTCCGCTGCGCCAACATTCGCAGCCCCTCCAACGTCAGATCGGGCACGATGTGTTCGATCACCAGGGTTCCCTCGGAGAACAAAGGCGCCAGGCCGCCGGTGGCGATGACTTTCATGGGGGCGCCGAACTCGCCCTTGATGCGCGCGACGAGCCCCTCGATCATGCCGACATAGCCCCAGTAGACGCCCGACTGCATCGCCGGAACGGTGGAGCGGCCGATTACCGCCTGCGGGCGGCCGATGCCGATGCGTGGCAGACGGGCGGCGGCATGATGCAACGCCTCGAGCGAGAGATTAACCCCCGGACAGATCACGCCGCCGATATAGGCGCCGTCCACATCGACCACGTCGAACGTCGTGGCGGTGCCGAAATCGACGATGATGAGCGGGCCGCCGAAGCGCTGCCAGCCGGCGAGCGCGTTCAGCAAGCGGTCGGCGCCCACCTCGTTCGGGTTGTCGATCTTGATCGCAAACCCCCAGTCGAGCGAGGCGTTGGCGATCAGCGGCTCGATGGCGAACCAGTCGCGGATGAGCCGGCGCAAATGGTACAGCGCCGCCGGCACCACGGTGCCGATCACCGCGACATCGATCGCGTGCCGGTCGATGCCGGCGCGATCGAGCAGGCTCAGCAGCCAGACGGCGTATTCGTCCGATGTCCGCTGCGCGTCGGTGCGGATGCGCCACACGCCGACCCAGTCGGCGCCGTCATGCACCGCCACGACGACGTTGGTGTTGCCGGCGTCGATGACGAGCAGCACGGCCTAGCCGAACAAGGCGGCGGCCGCGGCGTTGGCGGCGGCCACGAACGGCCCGGGGAAGACGAAGAACAGCAGCGTGTAGAGCCCCGTTACCGTCGCCACGAAAGTGACACCAGCCGACTTGCGGTCAAACGCCGCGCGCGGGGAATCGAAATACATCACCTTGACGACGTGGATATAGTAGAACGCTCCCGCCACGCTGGTCAGCACGCCGATGATCGCGATCGTCCACATCCCCGCATTCACCGCGGCGAGGAAGACGTACAGCTTGGCGAAAAACCCCGACAGCGGCGGGATACCCGCGAGGCTGAACATGAACACCGCGAAGGCGAGCGCGAGCGCCGGGTCGGTGCTCGCCAGCCCGCCGAGATCCTCGATCCGCTCGACCGCGATGCCGCGCCGGCGCATGGCGATGATGCAGGCGAAGGTCCCCGCGGTCATGATGATATAGACGGTCATGTAGACCAGCACGCCGCGGATGCCGATCGGCCCCCCGACGGCGAGGCCGATCAAGGCGTAGCCGATATGACCGATCGCCGAGTATGCCATCAGCCGCTTGATGTTGGTCTGCCCGATCGCCCCCAAAGTGCCCAGTATCATCGAGGCGATCGAGATGATCTCGATGATCAGCCGCCAGGAGCCAAGCAGATGACCGAACGGCTCCGACAACGTGCGCAGGAACAGACCCACCGCCGCGACCTTCGGGGCGCTCGCGAAGAACAGCGTGACCGGGCTGGGGGAGCCTTCGTACACGTCGGGCGTCCACATGTGGAACGGCGCCGCCGAGACCTTGAACGCGAGGCCGACGATCACGAACACCACGCCGACGATCATGCCCGGCGAAGCGGAGCCCGGCGCGCTCAGGACGCGCCCGATCGTGGCGAAATCCATCGAGCCGGAGAAGCCATAGACGAGCGAGATGCCGTACAGCAGCAGCCCCGAGGCCAGCGCGCCGAGCACGAAATACTTCAGCCCGGCTTCGGTCGAGCGCAGGTCGTCGCGGTCGAAAGCCGCGACGACGTACGATGGCAGCGACAGCAACTCCAGCGACAGATAGAGCGTGATCAGGTTCGACGCCGAGACCATGCCCATCATGCCGACGGTCGCGAACAGGATCAGCACCGGAAACTCGAACCGCGAGATCCCTTCCCGCTGGTTGTAGTCGAGCGATACGATCAGCGTGAACGCCGAGCTGACCAGGATCAGCCCGTCCACCAGGGCGGAGAACGCATCGACCACGAACTGGTCGTGAAAGCCGGCCCCGCCGGCGCGGGTCATGACCAGGAATCCGGTGACCAGCAGCGCGCCCACCGCCATCATGGTCGCGGTTTGCGCCTGCTCGGCCTTGCGCAGCACGCCATAGACCAGGATCATCATGGCCATGACCGCGAGCGCGATCTCCGGCAGCGCGATCTGCCAGTTCATGGCCGCACCGCCTGCGCTAGCATCACGGGTTCAGGCCCGGGCGGCACCGCCGTCGCCTGCTGATGCTGCTGCACCATCGACGTCACCGTGGCATCCCAGAACCGGGTGAAGCTGGTGGGATAGGCGCCCATCCAGATCGTCAGCACGACCAATGGCGCGAACACGGCGATCTCGCGCGGCGAGAGGTCAAGCATCCCGCGCAGGTCGATCTTGGTCAGCCGCCCGAAGACCACGCGGCGGTAGAGATAGAGCGTGTACATCGGCCCCAGGATCAGGCCCATGGTGCCGAGGATCGCCAGCCAGAAATTGATGTGCAGTGCGCCGATGGTGACCAGGAACTCGCCGACGAAGCCCGAGGTGCCCGGCAGCCCCACCGAGGCCATGACGAACACCATGAACACCAGCGCATAGGCCGGCATCCGGTCGGCCAATCCGCCATAGCGCGAGATCTCGCGCGTGTGCAGCCGGTCGTAGATGACGCCGATGATGAGGAACAGAGCCGACGAGACTATGCCGTGCGACAGCATCAGGAACAGCGCGCCCTGGATGCCCTGGACGTTGAAGGTGAAGATGCCGATCGTCACGACACCCATGTGCGCGACCGAGGAGTAGGCGACCAACTTCTTCATGTCGGTCTGCGCCAGCGCTACGTATGCCGTATAGATCACCGCGACGACCGAGATCGTGAAGATCAGCGGCGCGAGTTGCACCGAGGCGAGCGGCAGCATCGGCACCGAGAATCGCAGGAAGCCGTACGCGCCCATCTTCAGCAGCACGCCCGCCAGCATTACCGACCCCGCGGTGGGCGCCTCCACATGGGCGTCAGGCAGCCAGGTGTGCACCGGCCACATCGGCACCTTCACGGCGAACGACGCCAACAGCGCCAAGAATAGCCAGGTCTGCATATGGGGCGGAAAGCTGGTGTGCATCAGCGTGGGAATGTCGGTGGTGTGCGCGTAGCTCCACATCGCCAGCAGCGCGAGCAGCATCAGCACCGAGCCGGTCAGAGTGAACAGGAAGAACTTGAACGCCGCGTACACCCGGCGCGGCCCGCCCCAGACCCCGATGATGAGGTACATCGGGATCAGCACGCCCTCGAAGAAGATGTAGAACACGACGAAGTCGAGCGCGCAGAACAACCCGACCAGCATCGTCTCCAGGATCAGGAAGGCGATCATGTACTCGCGCACGTATTTGGTGATCGACTCCCAGCTCGCCAGGATGCAGATCGGCGTGAGCACGGTTGTCAGCAAGACAAACAGCACCGAGATGCCGTCAACGCCCATCTTGTAGGACACCTCGTAGCCGGGCAGCCACTTCACCTGTTCGACGAACTGGAAGCCCGCTTCATGCGGATTCCACTCGACCCACAGGACCAGCGACAGCGCCAGCACGATCAGGCTGGTCCATAGCGCCGTCCAACGCGCGTTGGCGGCCACCGTCGCCTCGTCGCCGCGCACCGACAGGATGACGACACAGCCGACCAGCGGCAGCCAGGTGACCAGCGAGAGGATCGGGAAACCCAGGGTATTCATCCCGCTCACCGCCAGATCAGGAACACGCCGACCAGCCCGACCAGGCCGATCAGCATCACGAAGGCATAGACCGCGATCGATCCGGTCTGCAGCCGCACCACGCCGCGCGACCCGTCGGTCGTCATCGCCGCCAGCCCGTTGGGCACGCCGTCGATGATCGTCTCGTCGCCGGTGTGCCAGAGCAGGTCCGCGAGGCGGAACGCCGCGCGGACGAACAGGAAATCGTAGATCTCGTCGAAATAGTATTTGTTCAGCAGCAGCAGGTAGATCGGGCGGAACGTGTTGGCCAGCCGCGCCGGCAACAGCGGGTTCAGCATGTAGAACCAATACGCCACGGCGATGCCGACAAGCCCGCAGATCAGCGGCAGATAGCGCGCCCCGCCGACGTGCTCCATGGTTTCCATGACGTGGTTGTCGGGCGCGATCACGATCGAATGACCCCAATAGGCGGCCCAGTCCGGCCCGATCACCAGGTCGTGCAACAGATACCCGACGATCGTCGCCCCCACCGCGAGCACGCACAGCGGCAGCAGCATCGTCCAGGCGCTTTCATGTACATGCTCCTGCACGTGCGGCTCGGCGCGGGATTTGCCGTGAAACGTCATGATGATCACGCGCCAGGAATAGAACGCGGTGCAGAACGCCGCCGCGGTGCCGGCGATGAACCCGTACATCCCAGCGGGCGAGCCGTAGGCGTAAGCGGCCTCCAGGATCGCGTCCTTCGAGTAGTAGCCGGAGAACGGAATGATGCCGGCGAGCGAGAGGCTGCCGATCCACATAGTCACGTAGGTGACCGGGATCTTCCGCCACAGCCCGCCCATGCGGCGCATGTCCTGTTCATCGGACATCGCGTGGATCACCGAGCCGGCGCACAGGAACAGCAGCGCCTTGAAGAAGGCGTGCGTCAGCAGGTGGAAGATCGAGGCCGGATAGGCCATGACGCCGGCGGCGATGAACATGTAGCCCAGCTGGGAACACGTCGAGTAGGCGATGACCTTCTTGATGTCGTTCTGCACGCAGCCGATGGTGGCGGCGAAGATGCACGTGGAAGCTCCGATCACCTCCACCAGGGTGAGAGTGGTGGGGGCGAGGTCCATCAGCGGCGACATGCGTGCCATCAGGAACACGCCGGCCGTCACCATCGTCGCCGCGTGGATCAGTGCGGAGACGGGCGTCGGGCCTTCCATCGCATCGGGCAGCCACACATGGAAGAACAGCTGCGCCGACTTGCCCATCGCGCCGATGAACAGCAGCACGCCCATCACTTCGTAGAGGCGGAAATTGGCACCGAGCAGGTGGTAGGCCTCGGTGGCGTGTCGCGGCAAATCGGCGAAGATCGTCGTGAAGTCGAGCGTGCCGAAGGTCAGGAAGATCAGCGCCAGGCCGACGGCGAAGAACAGATCGGCGATGCGGTTGACGATGAACGCCTTGATGGCGGCGGCGCACGCGGACGGCCGATCATACCAGTAGCCGATCAGCAGGTACGAGCAGAGGCCGACCCCCTCCCAGCCAAAGAACAGCTGCAGCAAATTGTCCGACGTCACCAGCATCAGCATCGAGAAGGTGAACAGGCTCAGATAGGCGAAGAAGCGGTACTTTTTGTACTCGTCGTGCGCCATGTAGCCGATGCTGTAGACGTGGATCAGCATCGACACGAAGGTAACCATCGCGACCATCGTCGCCGACAGCGCGTCGTAGCGCAGCACCCAGTTCGCCTGGAAGTCACCGGCGACGATCCAGTCGCCGAGCGGGATCGAGCCTGGGGTCGCGCCGCCCCACTCGAAGGCCACCCACGCGAACGGGCCGCACGCAGCGGCGAGCAACATGCACAGGATGGAGACCGCCACCGCCGCGCGGTCGCCGATGAACCGGCCGAACAGCCCCGATACCAGCGCGCCGAACAAAGGCGCGAAAACGGCGGTGATGAAGGTCATGCGGACGCCTCAACCCTTCATCATGGTGACGTCTTCGACCTCGATGGAGCCGCGGTTGCGGTAGTAGATCAGCACGATCGCCAAGCCGATCGCCGCCTCCGCCGCCGCCACCGTCAGCACGAACATCGCCAGCACCTGACCGGTCAGGTCGCCAAGTGCCGCCGAGAAGGCGATCAGGTTCAGGTTGACCGCGAGCAGGATCAGCTCGATCGACATCAGGATGATGATGACGTTCTTGCGGTTGAGGAAGATGCCGAACACGCCGAGCACCAGCACCACGGCGCTCAGCACGAGGTAGTGGCCGAGCCCGACCGCCTGCAACCCTTCCACCTCAGTGCTCCCCCGTCTGATGTCCGTGCGCCTCGAGCGGATCGTCGTCGATCACGCCGGGCTCGGTCACGATCGGGCGGCGGATGTCGGCCGCCGCGACGCCCACGCCGAGCCCCACCCGCACCATCGCCAGCGTGTCGGCGGTGGTGCGCGCGGTCTGGCGCGCGATGCTCTGATGGCGCGAGCGCCTGCGGTCGCGCAACGTCAGCACGATGGCGCCGATCATGGCGACCAGCAGGATCAGGCCCGCTGCCTGGAACGGCAGGATGTAGTCGGTGTAAAGCAGCCGCCCCAGCGCCTCGGTGTTGCTGATGCCGGCGAGCGCGGGGGCGAAGCGCGCCGGTCCGGCGTGGAGTGAGAACGGCCAGCCGATCATCACGATCATCAACTCGGCCAGCAACAGCACGCCGATCGCCGCGCCGACCGGCAAATAGCGCTGGAACCCGCCGCGCAATCGCTCGAAGTCGATATCGAGCATCATCACCACGAAGATGAACAGCACCGCGACCGCGCCGACGTAGACGATCACCAGGATAAGCGCGAGGAACTCCGCTCCAGCGATCAGGAACAGGACGGAAGCGTTGAAGAACGCGGCGATCAGGAACAGCACCGAATGCACCGGGTTCCGCGATGCCACCACCATCGCCGCGCACGCCACGAGGATGACGGCGAAGATGTAGAAAAGGACGATGGGATAGATCATCGGCGCTACCGGTACGGCGCGTCGAGTTCAAGACGCCGGGCGATCTCGGCTTCCCACCGATCGCCGTTCGCGAGCAACTTGTCCTTGTTGTACATCAGCTCCTCGCGGGTCTCGGTGGCGAACTCGAAGTTCGGCCCCTGCACGATCGCGTCCACCGGGCAGGATTCCTCGCACAGATCGCAGTAGATGCACTTGGTCATGTCGATGTCATAACGCGTGGTCCGCCGCGAACCGTCGGCGCGCGGCTCGGCCTCGATGGTGATCGCCTGGGCCGGGCAAATCGCCTCGCACAGCTTGCAGGCGATGCAGCGTTCCTCCCCGCTCGGGTAGCGGCGCAGCGCGTGCTCGCCCTTGAAGCGCGGCGACAGCGGACCTTTCTCGTACGGGTAGTTGATCGTCGCCGCCGGCTTGAACATGTAGCGGAAGGTCAGCCACATGCCGCGGAACAACTCCGTCAGGAGCAGGCTGCGCGCGGAACGGTCGAGCATCTCTATCTTTCCCCGATCAGACGTGCGTCGGGATGAAGCCGGTGACGAGCAGGCCGCCGGCGGTGATCACCAGCCACAACAGGCTCGCCGGGAGGAACACCTTCCAGCCGAGCCGCATCAACTGGTCGTAGCGGAAGCGCGGGAAGGTGCCGCGCACCCAGATGAACACGAACAGGCAGAAGAAGATCTTCAGCAGGAACCAGACCGGGCCGATCTGCGGCAGGATGCCGAATGGGCCGAGCCAGCCGCCGAGGAACAGGATCGAGGTCAGCGCGCTCATCAGGATCATGTTCGCGTATTCACCGAGGAAGAACAGCCCGAAGCTGAGCGAGCTGTACTCGACGAAGAACCCGGCGACGATCTCGCTTTCGCCCTCCGGCAGATCGAACGGCGAGCGGTTCGTCTCGGCGAGTGCCGAGATGAAGAAGACGATGAACATCGGAAACAGCGGGATGCAGAACCAGATCGTGCGCTGCGCCAGCACGATGTCGGACAGGTTCAGGCTCCCCACGCACAGCAGCACGGAAACCAGCACGAAGCCGATCGAGACCTCGTAGCTGACCATCTGCGCCGCGCTGCGCATCGCCCCCATGAAGGCGTATTTGGAGTTGCTCGCCCAGCCGGCGATGATGACGCCGTAGACGCCAAGCGAGCTGATCGCGAACAAATAGAGGATGCCGACATTGATGTCGGCCAGCACCCAGCCGCCGTTCACCGGGATCACCGCCCAGGCGATCATCGCCAGCCCGAAGGTCAGCATCGGCGCCAGCAGGAACAGCGCGCGGTTCGACCCCGACGGGATGATCGTCTCCTTCATCAGCATCTTGATCGCGTCGGCGAACGGCTGCAGCAGGCCAAACCAGCCAACGACGTTCGGCCCCTTGCGGGTCTGGATCAGCGCCAGGACCTTGCGCTCGGCATAGGTCAGGTAGGCGACCATGATCAGCAGCGGGATCACCAGCGCGAGCGTCTCGCCGAACACCAGCACGACGTGGCCGAGCGGGGTCGCCCAAACGCTAGGATTGGTGGGACCCATCGCGCTTACTCCGCCGCCGCGAGGACGGGCGGCGTCAGGGCGGCGACGCACTCGGCCATCGTCGGACTCGCCCGACTGATCGGGTCGGTCTGATAGTAGGTCGCGAAGGCCGCCCGGAACGGCGCCTCGCCAAAGCTCGCGGTCCCGCCCGCCGGCCCGGTCGGATCGATGCAGCCGAAGCGGGGCAGGAAGCCGATGCGCCCGAACACCGGGTTGGCCGCTTCGATGCGTTCACGCAGCGCGGTCAGGTCGTCATAGGGCAAGGTGCGGCCCATGACCTCGCTCAACGCCCGCGCGATGGTCCAGTCCTCGCGCGCCTCGCCCGGCGGAAAGATCGCCTGGGCGCCGCGCTGCACCCGGCCTTCGGTGTTGACATAGGTGCCGTGCTTCTCGGTATAGGCCGCGCCGGGCAGGATCAGGTCGGCGCGCGCCGCGCCCCGATCGCCATGATGGCCCTGGTAGATCACGAACGTGTCCCGCCCGATCCGGTCGGTGTTGAACTCGTCGGCGCCGAGCAACCACAGCACGTCGACGCCACCGCCCATCATCTGCGGAAACCCGCGCCCGCCCGGACCCGGCAGGAACCCGAGGTCGAGCGCGCCGACCCGCGCGGCGGCGTGATGGAGCACGTTGAAGCCGTGCCATTCCTCCGACATCGCGCCGACATCGCGGGCCAATGTCCACGCGGCGGCAAGCACCGCCGCACCGTCGCCACGCGCCGTCGCCGCGGCACCCAGGATCACCATCGGACGCTTGGCGTCCTTCAGGGTCTTGGCGAATTCATGCGAACCGCCCAGCAGGGTGCGCAGAGTGTCGGGGCCGTCGCCGAGATGGCGCGCGCCATACGTCAGATCGGCCGCCGCCCCGATGATCGCGATAGGCACCCCGCGCAGCCACGCGCGGCGGACACGCGCATTCAGCACCGGCGCTTCGGTGCGTGGATTGGCACCGATGATGAGGATCGCGTCGACCTCGTCGATCCCGGTGATGCCACTGTTGAAGAGATAGAAATCCCGCCGCGACGCATCGAGCTGGCCGCCGTCCTGACGGCAGTCGAGGTTGGCCGAGCCGAGCGCGCCCATCAGGTCCTTCAGCGCCGCCATGCTCTCGACGTCGCACAGGTCTCCGGCGACGGCGCCGATACGATCCCCGGCAACGCCGGCGAGATGCCGCGCCGCCTCGGCGAAGGCGTCGGGCCAGGACGCGGGGA
>JBDTFI010000121.1:0-2594 GCA_039938035.1 Acetobacteraceae bacterium
ATCCGACCGCGCCAACAAGGACAACCCGCGCGCCATCCCGTGCGGCGGCGAGCGCCTGGTTGGCGCCCTTGCCGCCGGGCTCGATGTGGATGTCCGGGGTGAGCACCGTTTCCCCCGCCGCCGGCAACGCGGCGAACGGAAAGATCAGGTCGAGGTTGATCGAGCCGAAAACGACGACCATGCGCCGCCCGGACTTAGCCCTTCTTCTGCCCCGTTGCCTTCGGGGCGGGTGCCGTCTCGTCGGCCTCCTTCTGGGCGAGCTGCTTCAGCTCATCCATCGCTTCGGTGAAACGGCCATTGAGCAGATTAAGCGCCTCGGCGTTCGATCGTTGAATGAGGTCGCTCAGCTCCTGCATGTTGTTGACCGCTCGCTGGTAGCCCTGTTTGACCAGTTCCGCCTGCTTGGCCGCCTTGGCCCGTGGCGCTCCGGGCGCCGAAAGCGCCTTCACGCCCTCGGTCATCTCGATCATCGCCTGTTGCATGATTTCCATGTGCCGCCGGGCGACCGCCTGGGCGCCTTCCACGGCGACGCGGTTGGCCGCGGTCAGCGCCTCCATGTTGCGCCGGTTCGCCTCGGTCAGCGCCTGGATGTCCGGCAACCCGGGCAGCTTCATCTGGGCGAGAAGGCGGGTGAAGTCGAACTCATGCGCGCCACCCGCGTTGGGCCGTTCCGCCATGTCCTGGTCTCCTCCCTAAAGGCGATGCCCGAGCATAGCCGCCTCGCATCGGCTGTCCGCCCACACTATCGCGTGCTTGTGGCCGTCCGTCACGGTGCCGGAACCTCGGTCGGCGGTGGCTCCGTGTCCGGTTCGGCCGCCGGCACTTCGTCCGCCTCCGCGGCGGTCGCCGGGGCCGCCCCGGTTGCGCCTCCGAGCCACGGGGCAAGGCGCTCGGCGCGTCGCAGGGCGGTGTCCAGTGCCGACATCGTGGCTGACATGTCCTCGGTCTCGTCGCGTTGCCAGGCCCGCATGGTCCACAGCCAGACCCCGCACAGGCCGCGCACGCGCAACGCCCCACGCAGTCCCGAGGTCGGCACGCCGGCGGCGTCGAGCAGCCAGCGCATCGAGCGCCGCGTCGCGCAGGCAAGCAGAACGGCGGTGCCGGGCTGCGTCGGCAGATGGCCCATGAGCGCGAGCACGCCGGCACGATGGGCCTGCATCACGTCGATGCGCTGCATGAGAAGATGAAACAGCCGATCGCGCACCGGGCCCTCGGCGGGCGTCTGGGCGAGCGCCGTCTGATCTGCGAGGCGTCCGAACCGCAACAAGATCGCCGCGCGGCCGGGGAACCTTTCGCGCGCCTTCGCCAGGTCGAGATTGGCCGACCGCGCGGCCTCGGCCACGCTGACCGCGCTCCATCCGCCGGCGCCCGCCAGCGCGAACGCCGCGCCGAGAAGGGCCTTGTCGAACTCCGCGTCGCTCATGAGTCAAGACATAGGCGAATGGCTGGGAAAGGCCAGAGGCAAGAAGGTCGCCGAAGCGCCGGATGGGTGGCGGGAGCGCAGCCAAATCACTGGCGTGGCGGGGCCGAATGGGCTACCGATCCCGCGACGCAGCATACGCGAAGGCTCAGTCTCCCTTCACCTGTCCGCAACCCTTCCGAACATAAGAAAGACCGTTCGCACGATGGATGTCGGCCGCCAGTGACTTCGTCTGTTCTCCGCATCGGATTGGCGCGACTTGCGCGGATGCTTCCAGCTTCAGGGCGTGGCCGATGCGTGTCCTGACGGTGTTCGGCACCCGTCCCGAGGCGATCAAGATGGCGCCGATCGTGCGGCGGCTGGCGGAGACGCCGGGCATCACCCCGCTGGTGTGCGTAACCGCCCAGCACCGCCAGATGCTGGACCAGGTGCTCGACCTGTTCGCCATCCGTCCCGATCGTGACCTCGATCTGATGCGCGCGGGCCAGGGCCTCACGTACATCACGACCGCGGTGCTGGAGCGCATCGCCGAGGTGTATGCCGATCTGCGGCCGGACCGGGTGCTCGTGCAGGGCGACACGACTACGACCTTCGCCGCCGCGCTGGCGGCGTTCTACGCCAAGGTGCCGGTCGGTCATGTCGAGGCGGGGCTGCGGACCGGCAACATCCATTCGCCGTGGCCGGAGGAGATGAACCGGCGGCTGACCACCGGGCTCGCCGACCTGCACTTCCCGCCGACGCAGCAATCGCGGCGTAACCTGCTGGCGGAAGGGGTCGATCCGGCGCGCATATGCGTCACCGGCAACACCGTGATCGACGCCCTGCTGGACGCGCTGGCGATCCTTGATCGCGACAGTGTGCGTGCCGCCGCCGTCGAGCGGTTGCTGCCGCCGCCCGTGCCGGGCAAGCGCCTGATCCTGGTCACCGGGCACCGGCGGGAGAATTTCGAGGGCGGGCTGGAGCGGGTGGCGAACGGGCTGCTGCGCCTTGCCGATCGCGGCGACGTGGAGATCGTCTATCCGGTCCATCTGAATCCCAACGTCCAGGAGGTCGCGCGAGCGATGCTGGCGGCGCATCCGGCGATCCGCCTGATCCCGCCCCTCGATTATCTGCCGTTCGTCGCGCTGATGCGCCGCGCCGCGCTCATCATCACCGATTCGGGCGGCGTGCAGGA
>JBDTFI010000122.1:0-3842 GCA_039938035.1 Acetobacteraceae bacterium
GCGGGATCGGCGCGAGTTCGGGCCTCGCGCTCTGCGCGATCAACATGGGGCTGGTGCCGGTGGTCGCGCTCGGGTTGGGCTCGGTCGCCGGGCTGGGCGCGGCACGGCTGGCGGCGTCGCATTATGCGCTGATGGTAAAGGATATCTCGGCGGTGTTCGTCGCTGGGCCGCCGGTCGTGGAGCGGCTGGGGGAGAGCCGCACGAAGCAGGAACTGGGTGGGCACGCGATCCAGGTCGCCGCCGGGACGGTCGATGACGCGGTCGACACCGAAGCGGAGGCGCTGGCCCGGGCGCGGGGGTTCCTGTCCTACCTGCCAAGTTCGGTATTCGAGTTGCCGCCGCGTGGTCCTTGCCTGGACCCGACCGATAGGCGGGAGGAGACACTGATCTCGATGGTGCCGCGCGATCGGCGCAAGGCTTACCAGATGCGCCGGATCATCGACGCGGTGATGGATCGCGGCTCGTTCCTCGAGATGTCGCGTGAATTCGGCCGGGCCATCATCACCGGGCTGGCACGCCTCGACGGCTGGCCGGTGGCGGTGCTGGCGGGCGATCCGCTGTATGGCGGCGGGGCCTGGAACGCGACGGCATCGCGCAAAATCAGGCGCTTCGTCGATCTGGCGCAGACCTTTCATTTGCCGATCGTGCATCTGGTGGATTGCTTCGGTTTCGCCGTCGGGTTGGAGGCGGAGGCTACCGGGACGATGCGCGAGGCGGTGACGGCGATCAGCGCCATCCACCAATCCACTGTGCCCTGGTGCGCCGTGCTGGTGCGCAACGTGTTCGGCGTCGGCGGTGGGGCGCATGTTCCGCATACGCAGACGGCGATCCGCTACGCGTGGCCCTCCGGCAATTGGGGCTCGCTGCCGCTAGAGGGCGGCGTCGAGGCGGCCTACCGCGCCGAGATCGAAGCCGCGCCCGACCCGGCGGCGCGGCTCGGGGAGATCGAGGCCCGGCTGGAAGCGCTGCGCTCGCCGTTCCGCTCGGCCGAGGCGTTTCTGGTCGAGGAGATCATCGACCCGCGGGACACGCGCCCGCTGCTGTGCGAGTTCGCCAACATGGCGGCGCCGCTGCGGGAGGTGGGGCAGTCGATGTTCACGATGCGGCCGTGAAGGCCCTCTCCGACCTGCGCGTCCTCGAACTCGGCAGCGCCGCCGCGCTCGAATACTGCGGCAAGCTGTTCGCCGATTTCGGCGCCGAGGTCATCAAGGTCGAGCCGCAAGGCGGCGATCCGCGCCGGATGATCCCGCCACTGCTGGATGTCGGCGCCGGCCGGCGGGAGAGCGGCACGTTCGCCTTGCTGAACACCAACAAGAACAGTGTCTTCGGCGATGACGCCAAGATAGCGGCGCTGGCCGGCGGGGCCGATGTGGTGCTGGATGCGCGGCCTCTGGCCGAGCGGCAAGCCACGCCACTCCACGACGCCGGCGTTGTCGTCGCGCTGTCGTGGTTCGGCGACAGTGGCCCGTATCGGGACTTCGCGGCATCGGACGCGACGGTGCGCGCGCTCGCCGGGCTGGTGCATCTGGTCGGGCCGGTGGACGGGCCGCCGATCCTGGCGAGCCCTGACGGGCAGGCCGGCTATCTCGGCGGCCTCGCCGCCTTCATCGCGGCGTCGTCGGGGCTGCTCGGGCGCGAGCACGGGAGCCGGTGTTTCGAGGTGAGCACGCACGAGGCTCTCGTGAGCGTCGCGGAGTACGAGACGGCCGTCGCGCTGTCGGGGCTCGGGCGACGGCGGAACGGGGTGAACCGGTTCGGGCGGAATTACCCGGTCACGATCTACCCGACGAAGGCGGGATTGCTGGGCGTTACCGTCGTCACGCCCGCGCAATGGCGGGGATTCTGCGCGATGCTCGGACGGCCCGAGCTGATCGCGGAGGCCAAATACTCAGTGAACGTCGATCGGATCGTCCACGCCGACGCGCTGGACGCGATATTCGGCCCGATCCTGGCGGAGCGCACGGCGGCGGAGTGGTTCCAACTCGGCCTGCGCCACAAGCTGCCGCTGTGCATCGTGCCGACGATGGACGATTTGCTGGCCCAGGCGATCAACCGCGAGCGCGGCGTCTTCGCCCCGGTGCGGATCGGGGCCGCCACCTTCGAGGCGCAGGTGCTGCCCCAGCACCTGACCCGCACGCCGCCCCGCCAGGGCGGCACGGCGCCGCTCGCCGGCACCCATGCGGGCGGCTGGTCGAGCGCCGGCACCGCCTTGCCGCCCGCGCCGGGACCGGCGATCGCGGGCAGCCCGCCGCTCGCCGGAGTGCGGATCATCGACCTGACGATGGGCTGGGCTGGCCCGGCGGCGACCCGGCACCTGGGCGATCTGGGCGCCGAGATCGTCAAGGTGGAGGCGTGCCAGTACCCGGATTGGTGGCGCGGCACCGACAAGCGCGCCGCCTTCTTCGCGGAGAAGCTCTATGAGAAGAGCTACTGGTATCACGCGATGAACCGCAACAAGCTGGGGGTGACGCTGGACCTGACGACCGAAGAGGGAAAGGACCTGCTCAAGCGGCTGGTGGCGGGCGCCGATGCGGTGATCGAGAACTACTCGGTGGAGGTGCTGCCGAAGCTTGGGCTCGATTACGAGGCGCTGCGCGCCGTGCGGCCGGACATCGTCATGGTCTCCATGCCGGCGTTCGGGACGGGCAACGCCTGGAGCACTGGCCGGGCTTACGGCTCCACGCTCGAACAGGCCTCGGGGCTGCCGACCTTGACCGGGTTCCCTGGCGATCCGCCGACGATGAACCACACCGCCTATGGCGACCCGGTGGGCGGGTTCAATGCCGCCGCCGCCCTACTGATCGCGCTGATCCACCGCAAGCGGACCGGCGAGGGACAGCTGATCGATCTGTCGCAGGTCGAGTGCATGATGCCGATGGTCGCCCCGGCGCTGATCGCCCAATCGGCGCTGGGCGCCACGCCACCCCGACTGGGGAACCGCCATCCGGTCCACGCGCCGCAAGGGGCGTTCCGCTGCACGGGCGAGGATGCGTGGGTGGTCCTGACCGTCACCACCGAGGCGGCGTGGCGCGGCCTGTGCGACGTTCTCGGGCGCGAGGACCTGGCGGGACTCGATGCCGCGGAACGGCACGCGCGCGCGGGCGAGATCGAGGCGGCGATCAGCTTGTGGGCGGCGGGGCGCACCGCCGATGCGGCGATGGCGGCGTTGCAGGACGCGGGCGTGGCTGCCGGCGCCTCCCGCGCGCCGCTCGATCTGCCGCGCGACCCCCACCTGACCGCGCGGGGCTTCTGGCGGGAGGCGGACAATCCGTTCATGGGCCGCCATTTGCACGCCGCCGCCCCGTTCCGGGAGGGATCGGCGCCGTATCCGCTGGTGCGGCCATCGCCGACGCTGGGCCAGCACAACGCCGACGTGCTCGGGCGCCTGCTGGGCCTCGGTCCGAGCGACCTGGCCCGCTTGTCCGCCGCCGGCGTCATCGGGACGGAGGCGGTGGCGAAAGCGGGCTGAGCTGCCATGCCGGGCGCGCGCGTTGAAGCCCGACGGCTTTCTTTCTACGATGGTTGACGTGGCGCGAGACGGGTCGCAGAAGAACGACCCCGCCAGGGATAGGAGAGTCCGGCCTTGCAGCCGACCGACATCAAGAACCCCGACTACTTCCACAAGGTCGTCGATTGCCAGTGGGCGTGCCCATCCCACACCCCGGTCCCCGAATACATTCGTCTGATCGCGGCGCAACGCTATGCCGATGCGTACATGGTCAACTGGAAGTCCAACGTCTTTCCCGGCATTCTGGGCCGCACTTGTGACCGGCCGTGCGAGCCGGCGTGCCGGCGGGGCCGGGTCGAGGAAGAACCGGTGGCGATCTGCCGGCTGAAGCGGG
>JBDTFI010000123.1:0-3667 GCA_039938035.1 Acetobacteraceae bacterium
TGGCGACGTACGTCGGGAGCCAGGAGTACGAGGCGCCGGCGGATGGCATCCAGCTTCTCCAGGAGTACGTCCGTGCGCCGCGCCCCGTCATCACGCGCGCGGAGTTTGTCGGCGGCCGTTTCCTCTACGCCGTCGAGGTCGATACCAGTGGCGGGTTCGAGTTGTGCCCGGCGGATGCCTGCGCCGTGGAGCAGGCCTCACCGGCAAAGTTTCGCATCACGAAGGGCATTCCCACGCCGCTGCGTAACCGCATCGAACAATTTCTCGCCGCGTTTGGCGTGGAGATCGCCGGGGTCGAGTTCATCACCGACACGTCTGGTCGGACACTTGTGTACGACGTGAACACCAACACCAATTACAACCCGGACGCCGAAGCGAGCGCCGGCATCGCCGGTACGTCGGCTTCCGGCCCCGGGGCCATCGCCGCCTTTCTGGGCGGCGTGTTCGCGGAGTTGCGCGCGGCCGCATGACCGAGTGCGGCGCGGCGACGCCTTCCCCGACCTCCTCCCGCATGGGTGACGCGGCGTCTCACGTGATGAGGTGGCACGCAACGTAATGCCCCGGCGCCGCCTCGATCATGCGCGGCTCCTGCTCGCGGCAGCGCGGCATCACGAACGGGCACCGCGTATGGAATCGGCAGCCCGACGGCGGATGCATCGCGCTCGGGATATCGCCCGCGATCCCGACGCGTTTGGCCCGCCGCGCCGCGCGGTCCTCGGGATGCGTCCCCGGCACGGCCGCGATCAACGCCTGCGTGTAAGGATGCAGCGGCGTCGCGTACAACGCCCGCTTTTCCGCGACCTCCACGACCTTGCCGAGATACATCACCGCGACGCGGTCGGAGATGTGCTTCACCACCGCGAGGTCGTGGGCGATGAACAGATACGTCAGCCCCAGTTCCTGCTGAAGATCGCGCAACAGGTTGACGATCTGCGCCTGGACGGACACGTCGAGCGCCGAGACTGGCTCGTCGCACACCACGAAGCGCGGCCGCAGCGCCAGCGCGCGCGCGATGCCGATGCGCTGGCGTTGGCCGCCGGAGAATTCGTGCGGAAAACGATCGCGCACGCGCACCGGCAGGCCGACCCGATCGAGCATCCGCGCCACCGTCTCGCGCGTCGCGGCGTCGGCGCGCGCACCGTGGATCAGCAGCGGCTCCATGACGATCGCCTCGACCTTCATGCGCGGGTTGAGCGCGCCGTACGGGTCCTGAAAAATGATCTGCATCGCGCGACGCTTCTCGCGCATCGCCTGGTGGGGAAGCGTCGTGATGTCCTCGCCGGCGAAGCGGATCGTTCCCGTCGTCGGCTCTATCAGCCGGATGAGCAGCCGTCCGAGCGTGGACTTGCCGCACCCGGATTCACCCACGAGGCCAAGCGTCCCGCCCGGATTGATCCGGATCGCGACGCCGTCCACGGCGCGCAGCACCGGCTGATGGCGCGTCAGCACCGAACGATGACCCACCAGGTAATGCTTGGACAGATCCTCGGCGTCGACGAGCGGCGTCATGCGGCAAGGAGTTCGCGGACGCGGATGCAAGCCGCCTGATGCTCGACATCGTAGGTGGCGAGCGGCGGAATCCCGTCCTGGCAAGCCGCGATGACATGCGGGCAGCGCGGCGCGAACCGGCAGCCGCGCGGCCGGTGGCGCGGATCGGGCAAGGTGCCGGCAATCGCCGTCAGCCGGTCCCGATCGTCGGCCAGTGTGGGAACGCAGGCGAGCAGCCCGCGTGTGTAGGGATGCATCGGTGCATCGAACAGCCGCGCGACCGGCGCCTGCTCGACGATCCGGCCGGCGTACATCACCAGCACCCGATCCGCCGTCTCCGCGATCACGCCCATGTTGTGGGTGATGACGATGATCGCCATGCCGAACTCGTCGCGCAGGTCGAGCAGCAGGTCGAGGATCTGCGCCTGGATGGTCACGTCGAGCGCCGTCGTCGGCTCGTCGGCGATCAACAGGCGCGGGCGGCAGGCGAGCGCGATCGCGATCATCACCCGCTGGCGCTGCCCGCCGGAAAGCTGGTGCGGATAATCGCCGAGCCGCGCTGCCGCCGAGGGGATGCCGACGCGGTCCAGCAACTCCACCGCGCGGGCGCGCCGGGAGCTTGGGGAGCCGCGTTCGTGGGCGGCGAGCGTCTCAGTGATCTGATCGCCGATGCTGAAGATCGGGTTGAGTGAGGTCATCGGCTCCTGAAACACCATCGCCATCCCGGGGCCGCGGATGCGGCGAAGACGCGATTCCGACATCGTGGTCAGCACCGCGCCCTCGAACCGGACGTCGCCCGCCGCCACGCGCGCCGGCGGTTGCGGTAGCAAGCCCATGATGGTCAGCGCGGTGACGCTCTTGCCGCTGCCGGATTCGCCGACGATGCCGAGCACCTCGCCCGCTTCGAGCGAGAAGTTCACGTCCTCCACCGCCGTGATCTCGCCACGCGCGGTGGCGAAGGACGTGGTGAGGTCACGGACTTCGAGGAGGCTCACTCCTGCAACCGCAGCCGCGGATCGAGTACGTCGCGCAGCCCGTCACCCAGCATGTTCAGCCCGAGCACGGTGATCGCCAGCGCCGCCCCCGGAATGGCGATGATCCAGGGCGCATCGGTCATATATTGCCGACCCTCGGCCATGATGTTCCCCCAGGTCGGCGTCGGCGGCACGGCGCCAACGCCGAGAAACGACAGCGTCGCCTCGGTCAGCACCGCGTAGGCGAACAGGAAGCTCAACTGCACGATCAGCGGCGCCATCGCGTTGGGCAGAATGTGCTGGCGCAGGATGCGCCAGTGCCCGGCGCCGGCCGCGACCGCGGCCTGCACATACTCCATCTCCCGCAGCACGATCACCGAGGAGCGCACGATGCGCGCGGTGCGCGGCGTGTAGACGATGCCGAGCGCGATGATGACGTCGGTGATCGACGGGCCGAGCACGGCGGTGACGGCGATCGCCAGCAAGATCGCCGGGAACGCCATCAGCGCGTCGTTCACCCGCATCACCATGTTGTCGATGCGTCGGAAATAGCCCGCCGCCGCGCCGATCAGCGTGCCGAACACGGCGTTGATCGCGACGACGGCGGCGCCGATCAGCATGGAGAGCTGCGCGCCGTAGACCACGCGCGAGAGCAGGCTGCGGCCGAAATTGTCGGTGCCGAACGGACGCGCCCAGCTTGGAGCGGCGAAGCTCGCGCTCATGTCGATCTTGTCGGGATCGGACGGCGCGATCAGCGGCGCGAACACCGCGAGCACCACGATGATGCTGAACAGGGCGAGTCCGGTCAGGAAAAGACGATGATGCAGCAGCCGCTGCAACGCCGCCGCGGCCGGGTTCCGACGCAGCGGTTCGTCGTCCAGCTCGGCCAGCGTCTCGATGCCGATGGCGATATCAGGCGGCATCGTAGCGAACCCTCGGATCGAGGAAGGCATAGAGAATATCGACGGCGATGTTCACCCCCACCATCAAGGCGGTGACGATCAGCATCGCGCCCTGCACCATCGGGTAGTCGCGGTTCAGCACCGCCTGGGTCAGCAGTTGGCCGATCCCCGGCAAGGAGAACAGCGTCTCCGTCACCACCGCGCCCGACATCAGCAGGCTCACGATGATGCCGATGACGGTAACGATGGGGATCAGCGCGTTGGACAGCGCGTGCTTCACCACGACCTTGCGACGCGGCAGGC
>JBDTFI010000124.1:0-8162 GCA_039938035.1 Acetobacteraceae bacterium
CCGCGTAACGCTGTCGCGCTGAACAATCTCGCCCGGGTGTACCAGCTCCGCGGCGACCCGCAGGCCCGGGCGACGGCCGAGAAGGCGTTCCTGTTGGACCCCTCGGCACAGAACGCCGACACGCTCGGCTGGATTCTGACCCGTGGTGGCGATCCGGCGCGGGGACTGGTGCTGCTGCGTCAGGCGGCGCCCGGCGACCCGCGTTTCGCTTATCATCTCGGTGTGGCGCTGAACGACGTCGGGCAAAAGGAGAACGCGGTGAAGGTGCTGAACGCGGTCGTCGCGGTGAAGGGCGACTTCACCGAAAAGGCGGATGCGCGGAAACTTCTCGAGCAGATTACCAAAGGCTCTTAGGCAGCGGAGGCAGCTTTGCCCGAGCTAATTTCCGCGAAACAACCACACTACCGACCACCCCACGCGCGTGGAACGACAGCTTCCCCAGGTGATCGGGAGCAATTTCATAGGCACCTTCGCCTTGCCCTCGTCGCGCTATCGGCTCAGCCGGTATTGGCCGCCGGTTTGCTAACCCGGATTAGCGACCAGGCGGTATTGCTCAGCGTACTTCAGCACGGCCATCCCCCTCCAAAATTACTTTGCTCGACAGCGGATTGCTTATGACTATTTTAACCGGGGTCGTGCGGCGGACCTCTCGCCGGCCGCTGGGTGGCGGGCACGAATCCGGCCTGGGCTGACCGATGCGGGGGATAGCCCGTTGGTGGATGACAACGAGCTTGTTGTTCGGTCGCGAGGGTTGATTGTGAATTGGAAGACCATGATAACACAAATACCATGACGAGCTTGTGAGATGTTGGACGGCATGCACTTAAAGACGGAGCTGCGGCTCCTTCTGATTTGCGCCCGGGTCGCCACGACCCGAGAGGAGCAAGCGGCGATCCGGCAGTTGCTTGCCGGCGAGATCGATTGGACGCTCTTCGCGCGAAAGGCGGTCGACCATGGGCTGGCGAGTCTCGCCGCGCATACGCTGGCCCGTGTCGCGCCGGACGCGGTGCCCGGCGACCTTCTCGATGCGTTTCATGCGATCACACAAGAGACAAGAAGGACGAACCGCGCGCTGTTCGATGAACTTGCCCGATTGATTGAAGGTCTGGCGAACAGCGGGATCGAAGCAATACCCTTCAAAGGCCCGGTGCTCGCGATTCAGGCGTTTGGCGATCTTGGGCTTCGCGAGTTCAGGGATCTGGATTTCCTCGTTCGCGACTCCGACATCGCTCCGACCATTGCGACGCTACGCAGCCTCGGATATCAGCGCGAAGGACAATTGACGGCGGCACAGTTCGATCTGATTCATCGCCTCCAGGGCCAGGAGATCATATTCGGGCAGACGAGTGGGACGGCGATCGAGCCTCACACGCGACTGACGTCCCTGAAGATGGCGCTCGACATCGACCACGCCGCCCTATGGCGCCGGGCGCAGCGGACAGACGTGAATGGCCGGTCGTTCCTGACGCTGGCGCCCGAGGATAATTTTCTCCTTCTTGCAATCCATGGCGGCAAGGAGATGTGGTGGAACCTCAAATGGGCGTGCGATATCGTCGCCTTCATCGGCTCGCACCCAAACCTAGACTGGCTCGCCGTCACCGAGCGCGCGCGTGCGCAAGGATGCTTGCGCATCGTCCTTCTGGCGACATCGCTGGCGCGCGAATATTTTAATGCAACCATTCCGGATACTATCATCGCCGCCGGACGCGCCGACCCGATCATTGAACCGATGGTCCGCCGCATCGCAGAGCAATGGCAGGTTGACGAACTGGTCTATTCGCCAGACAACAATTCGATCTCCATGGATCGACTGCGGCTCCATGACGGGGTCGTCCGGCGGGCACGCTATGTGGCGCGGACCGTGTTCCTGCCGGGCCCGCACCATGTCGCCTCCGTGCCATTGCCGGGCCATTTGGACATCGCTTACATTCCCATCAAAATCGCGCACGACGTCATCGGGTTGCCGCTGTGGCGGGTCTATCAGCTTATGCTCGCGCAAGCGGAGCGCTTGCAATATGCGTTCGCTGGCTCCGAGTTCGCGCTCGCCGTCATCCCGGCTTCGGCCGAAACCAAGCTGAACATAAGGCGTCACCAGAGGGCGCGTGAGGATGCGACGCGCGCGCTGGCCCGGACCCCCGACAGCCCGGTGGAGTGGCGCAGGCTGGGTGACGCCCTGTCCGGCCTCAAGCGCCACAAAAAGGCGATCGCGTGCTATGACAAGGCGATCGGGTTCGCGCCGCACAATTCGATTTTTTGGAACCGGCGCTCCGCTGCTTTGCGGGCGGTCGGCGAAACGGCGGACCTTCCGGACTCCCCGCTCGATCCGCTTGACGCCGACGCTTGGGCGATCCGGGCGGGGCGGCTGTTTAGTTCGAGACGCTTCATGGAAGCACTCGACGCGAGCGACCGCGCGCTTGCGCTCGACCCGGGCAATATCGCCGCCGCGCGCGTTGGCATCCATTCCCGGCTATGTGTCTGTGACTGGCGGCGGCGCGAAGCCGACAAGCGCCGGGTGAGCGAGGAAGTGAACGCGGGCCAGCCGATCATCATGCCATTCTACTATAAATCCCTATGCGATTCGGAAGCTGAGAGCCTCGTTCTCGTGCGGCACTCGGGGGCGGGACTGATGCGGCCGCTGAAGTCGCTATCGGGAGGCGAGCGCTATCGCCACGACAAGATAAGAGTTGCCTACAGCTCGACGGACTTCCGCGATCATGTGGTGTCGGACCAGATCGCCGGCTGCTTCGAGCATCACGACAAATCCCGTTTCCAGACGACCGCGATTTCGCTGGGTCCAAGCGACCGAAGCGCGATGCGCCGCCGGATCGAAGCCGCGTTCGACCGCTTCGTGGATGCTCGGGCCATGAGCGATGCCGAAATCGCCTCGACGATGCGCGAACTGGAAATCGACATCGTCGTCGACCTGAACGGCAATTCGGGAGCGTGTCGGACCCGAATTTTCGCCCACCGCCCCGCACCCGTGCAAGTGAGCTATCTGGGCTATGCCGGCACGATGGGTCTTCCGTTCTACGACTACATCATCGCCGATGAGGTCGTGATCCCAGAGGAGAATCGGGTCCATTACACCGAGCAGGTCGCCTATCTGCCGCATAGCTTCATGCCAAGCGACGGAACCCGGCCGATAGCGGCACGGACACCGGGCCGCGTCGAGGCGGGATTGCCGGAGACGGGTTTCGTCTTCGCCTGCCACAACCATGAATACAAGATCGGCCCCGAGATCTTCGGTATCTGGATGCGCCTTTTGAAAGCGGTCGATGGCAGCGTGTTGTGGCTCAAGGCCGTGGACCCCGCCGCGACGATCAATTTGCGGCGGGAGGCGAGTGCCGCCGGCGTCGCGCCCGAGCGGCTCGTGTTCGCGCCCCGCATTCCGCGATCGGAGGATCACCTGGCGCGGCTTCGGCTGGCCGATCTCCTTGTTGACACGCTGCCCTACAATGCGCACGCCACCGCCTGCGACGCGCTGTGGGCCGGGGTGCCGGTCGTGACGTGCCCGGGCCACACATTTCCCGCGCGCGTCGCCGCGAGCCTGCTCCGGGCGATTGACATGCCGGAACTGGTGGCCGGGTCGCTCGCCGAGTATGAGGCGACGGCGTTGGGGCTCGCGCGAGATCCCGAACGGCTCGCTTCGGTCAAGGCGAAGCTCATGCGCAACCGAGACACGGAGCCTTTGTTCGACACGGCGCGCTTCACGCGTGATCTCGAATCCGCCTACACCGTCATGTGGGAGCGGCAGCAGGCGGGTTTGCCGGCAATGAGTTTCGTCGTCGGCCGCGCATCGGCTGGCGCCCAGCAAGTCGCATGAGGACGTCACTTGCATAACGCGGGTTCCGTCCCGGAAGGCCGCGAGCGTCTTGAGGAGGTGCTGCGGAATTGCGAGCAGGCCATCACGCAAGGGTCCGGTCACCCGGAGGCATACAACGGGCGCGGCAACGCGCTTCAAGACCTGGGGCGTTTTGACGAAGCCGTCGCGAGTTACGACAAAGCCATCGCGCTGAAGCCGGGCTATGCCCATGCCTATAGCAATCGTGGGAATGCGCTCAAGGCGCTCAATCGCTTCGAGGAAGCGATCGAGAGTTACGGGAAGGCCATCGCGTTAAAGCCCGATTATGCCGGGGCATACAACAATCGCGGAACCGTCCTCAAAGCCCTCCAGCGGTTCGACGAGGCGCTCGAGAGTTACGAGAAGGCCATCGCGCTGATGCCAGATCGTGCGGAGCTATACAGCAACCGCGGCAATGCGCTTCAAGGACTCAGGCGATTTGATGAAGCGATCGCGAGCTACGAGGCCGCCATCGCGCTGAAGGCGCGACACGCCGAGGCTTATAACAATCGCGGTGTCGCGCTCAGGGAACTCAAGCGGTTCGATGAAGCCATGACCAGCTTCGACAAGGCCATCGCGCCTAAGCGCGATTATGCCGAGGCAATTTGGAACAAAGCCCTTCTCCACCTTCTGACAGGACGGTTCGATCTTGGATGGCGCGGTTACGAGGCGCGCAAGGATAAAAAAGAACCCGTCGGGAACCGCGCGTTTGCCAAGCCCCTCTGGCTGGCCGACGCTGATATCTCGGGGAAGACAATCCTTGTCCACTGGGAGCAGGGCCTCGGGGATGTCATTCAGTTCTGCCGTTACATAAGGCTTCTCGAGGATGCCGGCGCGAGAGTGATTTTCGCGGTGCAGGAGACATTGAGAACCCTGATGAGCGGTCTCGACGCGAAGGCGCGCATCGTCGATATCGATGATCCCGCGCTCGTCTTCGATTTTCATTGTCCTCTCATGAGCCTCCCCCTGGCGTTCAGGACCGATCTCGCGACGATACCCAACGCGCGCTACTTGTGCGCCGACGAGAAAAAGATGGCCGCTTGGGAACGCCGCCTCGGAAAGACGAGCAAGCCGCGAATTGGCGTGGTCTGGAGCGGTCGTGCCGTGCCGGATCCGAGCCGGAGCATGGAGCTGGAGCGGTTCAGCAGGCTGTTCGATCCGCGCTTCGAATTTATCAGTCTCCAGAAAGAAGTTCGCGATACGGACCGCGCCTGGCTGGAGCAAGGACCTGTCGTCCATTTCGGAAGCGCCCTCGAGGATTTCAGCGATACGGCGGCGCTATGCTGTTTGATGGATATCGTTGTCAGCATCGATACGAGCGTCGCTCATCTGGCCGGTGCCCTGGGAGTGCCTGTCTGGGTGCTGCTTCCCTGGAGCTCGGATTGGCGCTGGATGCTGGATAGAGACGACAGCCCCTGGTATCCGTCGATGCGGCTGTTTCGTCAGCAAGCTCGCGGCGATTGGGATGGGGTACTGCGGCGGGTCGCGCGGGAACTCGAATCGCTTTTTGGCTGAGGCCAACGGCCCGATGTCGACCTGCTTTCGTCATTCCGGTTTTCGCGGGAATGACGAGGAGAGAGTCAAGAATTACGCCGATTGGTATCGGAGCGCGTTGGGATCAGATTGGAGCAAGCGCGTGAGACAATGCCGTCATGGCGAGCCGAAGGCGAAGCAATCCACGCCGGCCCGCCCCGCGCGCGTCATGGATTGCTCCCCCCGCCTTCGCAGGGGGCGCTCGCAATGACAGAGGTCTTGATCCCATTTGAAGCGATATTCGGCTCAACCGCGTCAGGCCTGCCCGTCCTGTTTGCGAACGACGAGGCCCTCCTGTAGGAGGCGCTCGGTGAAGACGATCCTCTCCTCGTCCTGCAAATCACCGGGGATATCGCGGATCGCGTAGGCCGGGCTGCGCAATGCGAATTCCAAAGCCTCGCGAAAGAAGTCCTGGAAGACGATGGCGCGGCCGCCGTAGTTGATGCGAACGGTGTCGTCATCGACGTGCATCTGGTAGACGATGGCGCGGCGCGGTTCGACGACGTCGCCGACCGCGAGCGGTTGTGGCTGAAAGAAGTCCACGATCTGGCCCGCCACGTCGAGCGGGTAGGTCGAGACCAACTCATCGAGCATCTGATCGACGACCCCGGTGAGAAATGTTTCGTCGGCGATTTCGCGCAATGCCCCCTTCGCGCGCTTTACCAGCTCCTCGCGGGGGACGCGATTGAACCCCAGCGGCAATGCACGGCGCAGGCGTTCGTCGCGCAAAGTCGCCGCTTTCACCGCCGCCTGGAGGAGGTCTTCCCAGAACACGCCGGTGACGCCCAACGTGATGTGCAGCGAGGGTTCCGATCCGCACTCCGCGGCGTGAACGAAGCCCCGCGGGATATAGATGATGTCGCCCTGTTCGAGGATGAACGAGTAGAGGTCGCCACGAAGCTCGCGGCCCTCATCGTCCATCGATTGGTCCTTGCCGGGAAAGGTGCGGCGCTGCTTTTCGACCTTCCAGTCCTTCGATCCCACCACCTGAAGGATGAAGACGTCGTGGTTGTCCCAGTGCGGTGAAAAGCCGCGGCCTTGCGGCGGGGTCAGGTACAGGTTGGTCTGAAACCGGTGTCCGAGCTCCGATGCCAGCACCCGGCAGAGCAGGCCAAGCTTCGGATCCCGATGATGCATCTGATCCAGGATGAGCGTGCCGCCGTCGCGCATGTCCCCGAGAACGGCTTCCAGGCCGCGCGTCGTCGCGCCCTTGTATGACACGTTCTTCTTGGTGGTGGCGTTGGCGAGCTTCACGTAATCGGCGGAGCGGAGGGTGGTCTCGTCGAAATCCTGGAGGGTGAAAAGGTTGTCATAGTAATCTTTATCTTTCCGGTGAATGATCAACGGCTGCTGCTCCCAATAGCGGGAGCGAAATTCTTCTTCAGCGATCGGCGCGACAAGCGACCGAAGCGTCAAATTCTCCAGGAAGCGGCACGTCATGGCGAAACAGCTCCTCTCCTTGTGGTTCCGGGCGCCGCCCGGCCCCGCCAACAGCAGATGCCGAGTCATATCACCTGAAGCGAGCACGAGCCAGATATTGCGGGCGTCGCGGCAGGGCTATCGCATTAGGCGACGCGGGCAGGCCCACCACCCTCGTCATTCCTGCTTTCGCGGGGGTGACGGCGTTTCGCCCTTACCCGGCCGGCTTATTCCACCCGGAGACATATTCGGCCAGCTTCAGCGCGCCGATCTTCTCGATCAGGCGCCCCTTGACCTCCGCCTCCATCGCTTCAAGCGCCGAGGGATCGTCGAGCCTGGTCAGCGGCATCCTGAACATCTCCTCGGAGATCAGCGGCCGGACCAGGGCGTTCACGGCATGCCAGCCGGTCGGCGGAAGGAAGAATATCCCAAGGTGAACGGAGGTGCTCAGCCCGCTCTCGCAATGATGCCAGTTGCCCGCCGGCACGAACAGCATGTCCCCGGGCTCGAGGACCTCATCGAAGATCGGCTCGGGCTCCGGCGGCTTCTGGTTCGGCATGGCCCGAAGCGGATTGGAAACCGCTGGACCGAAAACCTGCCATCGTTTGGTCCCTTCGACTTGCAGGATGAGGAGATCCTCGGGATCGAAGTGTACCCTGAAAGCCCCGTTGGCCGCGCCGGAGGTTACGACGATGCCGACGTAGGACCGCTCGAGCGTTCGCGATCTGATTTCGTCGCAGATGGCGGCCAAGGCGGGCACGTACGGGTCGATATGGATCACGACGACGCTGAAGCCGTTCGCCAGAAACTCGTCCAGTTTCCTGGCATCGACCTTGCCGTTGGTCGTCCACCGCTCCCGCGGGGCCATCACGGATTCTTTCGAGACACGGATATCGTCGGGCCCGTTCGGATGGTTGCCCGATTCGAGCATGTCCCGAAGCGTCCGCCAGCTCAGCAGGGGCGCATAACGAGAATCGTCCGAGGCGGGCCGATAGGCGAATTCCCGCCGGCGCAGAAGCGCGAGGAATTCGCCATCCGTCAGCGGCGAGACCAAATCCGCGAGGGTCGGTGCGGCTTTGCTCATGATGCCGGCGACCGCCGCAACCGGTTCCCCCTCCTCCTCTTGCGGGCAGGGGAATCACATATGGCTTTTCGGGCCGGCGCGGCCTTGAAGTACCCCGACCAGTTCACCGCCGTCATGCGCGCGAACGCGGGTATCCACGGCTTCCTTTGGTCGCTGGCAAAGTCGTGGATACCCGCGTTCGCGGGCATGACGGTGTTGTCAGTCATATGCGATCATATCCAAAAGCAGGGGAGACTAAGTCCACGTCGATCGCGAGAATACGCGCGAGCCGCCCCGATCGGGAAG